>CAZYLX010000876.1:0-1978 GCA_964648595.1 uncultured Acidimicrobiaceae bacterium | reverse complement strand
CTGGTGGAGTCCGAAAACGCAGATCAGGAAGAGTACTCAGACAGGCTGGCTCGGGTCCCCCAAGCTGCTCTTGGCCCTCCGCCAACGGACGCTCAGGTGGAGAACGTCGCCCGCTTCCTCGGGCGCGCCTGCAGCCCTTCGGAGGCGCGCCTGCGCATAGAGCGTTACAGACGCGCGACAGTCGCGACGGAAGCATTGTTGGCCAGAGCGATACAGGGAGTACGTCTCACCCAGCGCGCCGGCCAGAACACGTTGGGGTTTCGAGCGTTCGCCGGCGGTGACCAACGCATTCAGGTTGGCAAGGTCGTTCTGACCGATCGGCGCGGAGGTGGAGTACGGCCCATGTTGCTGACAAGCCGCAATGTTGGTCAGTTCCGACTGTTTGAGATCGTACTATCTCAAACACTGCCGGATCCGCTCACCCGAGTCACATTCGCAGCGTCGACGACGGCCTAGGCGAGTTCTCCAAGGTGATCACGCGTGCGGCCCTTCGGTGGGTGCTACGCGGATCGATGGCGTGCCCGCTCAGCCAAGGTAGCTGTACAGACCCTCAGCGAGGTGTTGGCGAGATCTTGCCAACACTGCACTCTCGCGGTAGCTTGAGTTCGAGCCTGTCGTCTTGTTGACGTCGAGAAGAACGGCTTCACCCTCATGCAATACGTAGTCGAGCTTTCCGTAGTCGACATGGAGTCGTGCACACCACTCGTCGACCATGGGGTGGGGTTCCATTTCGGTGGTGGCAATGCTCGAAGCAGCCTTCACGATGGGCTCAGGCGAAGCAAGGCGTGTACCAACCCTCCGGTCGCCGAGAATCTGAACCATGCGGAGGTGATAGAGGTCGTTCTCGATCTCCGGCAGGAATCTCTCAACTACGGTCGCGCCGTAGTCGAACCAGCGAGATGGAATATCGTTTGTGGAATCGAAGACCGTATAGATGCTTGCCTCGCGTCTAGGCATGTTCGGCGAACGAAGTCGTCTGCCAGCTTGGGCGATCTTGCGCGCCAAACCCGATTGGCGCTCGATCCAGCTCGCACTGAGTGTCCGCTCGGGCTGGCCGGAGGAGTTGAGATCCGACTTGACGACAACCGGACCGCGCCACTCGTCACCGAGAGCAACCAGGTTTTGGCTGATTTGGACCTTGCGGATGTCGCTCAACTCGCCGTTTAGCACAACTGGGTATTGAGCAGCAAATTCCAGATACGGCTCTGGGACCATCGAAAGGTCCACGTGAACGATGAGAATATCGGCCGGCACGTAGGTCTGGGTCCCGAACAGGTAGGTGACTCGATCCCCTCGACTGCGCCACGTATGCGCCAGCTCGTTGATCACGTAGTGACCCACGACTTCCTGGCCTTGATTCCTGTGGAAGAGAACAGCAATATGGATCACGAACAGCCTGCCCTTGGACCGGAATGTGCTCCGCGGTTGCGAGCGCCCTGTGATCCTAGGCCGGAAACTCGCGGATTGATCATGGCTCTCTCGTCGTCTCTGGTGGCAGCCTGGGGGATTGGAGGGCCCACGGTGGAATGCCCGCGGCGCGAGAGCGCCATACTCGGCGAGGTGTGAGGGACAGACGACGAGGATCAAGGTGTAGAGGTCGTCGAATGCGAGATGCCCCGGTCATCGTGGGATGCGTTGTGGAGGGTGAGTGATCGCGAGATATGATGATCGCGTCGGGCACTCGGGTGGCGGCATGGCGGGACGGGATGCCGAACCAAGTCACGGGCCGAGAACGTCGGAACTCGCAGGAACCTCGCCGTACGCCTTGGCACCTCGGCCAGATTCCGCCGTGCGGTTCGTTCGACAGGCAGGCGCCGGCATGGTTGTGCACCCTTGTCGGCTAGAACGGTCGCGACTCGAGCCTGGGGAATAGCGGGGTATTCCGGTATACCCGTTCCAGCAATCCTTCCTCAGCAAGAGTCTGTGCTTTCATGTTGATCCGAGCAATTCCGGATACGGACTGCGTCGGTCGCAGGCC
>CAZYLX010000875.1:0-1978 GCA_964648595.1 uncultured Acidimicrobiaceae bacterium | reverse complement strand
TCATCACGTTCCCCGAACTCGCACCTCGGCTCGACGCGCTCGGGCTGGACTACTGCTGTGGTGGCCAACGCAGCCTCGCCGACGCTGTTGCTGAAGCCGAGCTCGACCTCGCCGCCATCACCGTCGAGCTGGCTGAAACACCGCAGGAGGCTCGGCCAGAATCGGGGTGGGATGGCATCGACGGTCTGGTGGATCATCTCGAGGCCACGCACCACGCTTACCTGCGCGATGCATTGCCGCGGCTCGCGGCACTAGCCGACAAGGTGGCCGGCGTTCACGGCTCAAGCCACCCTGAGCTGACGAGCGTGAGGCGGTTGGTTCACGAGATCCGGGCCGATCTCGAGCCCCACCTTCTCAAGGAGGAGCGGGTGCTGTTCCCGATGATCCGTGAGCTGGCCAAGGCAGGCGAAGCACCGGCGTTCCACTGTGGCAGTCTCTCGAATCCGATCCGGGTCATGCTGACCGAACACGACGCCGTCGGCGAATTCCTCGCCGGTCTTCGTAGCAGCACCGACGGCTACAAGGTTCCCGACGACGGTTGTGCCAGTTACCAGGCTCTCTATGCGGGTCTTGCCGAACTCGAGGCTGACACGCACCTCCACGTCCACAAGGAGAACAACCTTCTGTTTCCAGCCGTGCTCGAGATCGAACAAGCGCTGAGTCCCGGCACGCCGTGAGCGGGGTCGAGCGTGGTGGCGATCCACCCTGTTGGGCACACCTCGTCGACGAGGAATACAACAACGATGAGTCGACACACGAGGCAGGCCCGCTGGTTGTTGACCTCGCCGCTCCCTTGGGTTCGGGTGGGGCCATTTGGAGCCTGCCCCATGGCGGTGATCTCGATGCCAACCTCGTTCGCCTCGACCCCGGTGCCGACATCGGCAACCACGTCAACAACGACCTCGATGTGATGGTCCTCGTGCAATCTGGCACTGGAGTGCTCACGGTCGACGAACAGACCCGACGATTGGGTGTCGACCATCTGGCCCTGATCCCCAAGGGGTCGTCGCGGTCAATCGTGGCCGGCGATGCGGGCATCACTTACCTCAGCGTCCACCGGCGGCGCAGCCCACTCGGGATCACCGGGCGACCTGACTCGGTCGATCGTGAGTAGAACCGAGCCGCCGGAACACCGGAACAGCGATCTCGACACCCGCGGTGAGATCGCGGAGTTCGTCACGCGCTTCTACCGCCAGATCGCACAGGACGAACACTTCCATTACTGGTTCGACACCATCGCTCAGGTCGACTGGCACGCTCACACCGGAGCACTGACTGACTTCTGGGTCGGTGTGCTGCTCGGCGAGCCGCACGATCCGGCCGACGAATTGATCGAGGCTCACCGTTGGCTTCACGACGTCGATTCCTTCGACCAAGCCCTGTTCGACCGGTGGCTCGAGATCTTCGACAGCACCCTCGACGACGGTTGGAACGGCCCTTTGTCTGACGCGGCGCGTCGCCGGGGTCACGGCATCGCGTGGGCGATGGCGAAGCGTCTCACCGGCCACGCCAGCCGCCAGACCTCATGACCGACGACCAGCCAGCACCTCCCGGCGAGCAACACGCCAAGTCGGATCGGCGCCCGCCGATGTCGCGTCAAGACGCCCCGTCGCACCCGGTTCTTGCCGCAACACTGTTGATGCTCGGCGTCGTCGCCTTCTTGATCCTGGTTTCGGTGATAGCGGTCCTTTGACACCTTCGCGGCGCTGACAACGCATTCGGGCCAAGAAACGCGGCACTGCGACGATTCTTGGCCCAAGCTGGGAGAAAACGGCGGCCCCGGTACAGCGGCGTCACGTCGGTACCGGTTCGTCCACTCGCAGTCCTGTTGCCCCAAGTCCTCCGCCCGAAAAGGAGAAGGCCCCGATCCAGTTGATTCCAAGGAACCACACCTGACCGGGGCCGATCTTCAGCAGAACTGAATGGCGGAAGGTAAGGGATTCGAACCCTTGGTAACACGAAGTGCTACAACGGCTTT
>CAZYLX010000874.1:0-1982 GCA_964648595.1 uncultured Acidimicrobiaceae bacterium | reverse complement strand
GGTCCCCCTCGCCGCCGCTGTCGTTCGCTGCGTCGAGGCTTTCGACCGCCGGCGGATAGGGGTGTCGACTGTAGAACTCCGCTATCTCGTCTCCGTCGAGCTCGCTCATGAGTCGGCGAGGACCGTTCTCCAATCGTCCTTGATGCTGGCGACGACCCATCCGAGCCGGGCACGCCACGACGTCAGCACGCGATCACTCACGAACTGGCAATCCCAGCAGTCACACCCGGCAACCCGACCTTCGACATACCGGTCCGATACACGCTCTGACCGGTGATGAACGCGGCGCCGATGTCGTCGCCCCACAGAGTGAGGATGTTCGGCTTGCCGTTCGGCATGAAAGCACTCCCTTGATCGTTTCAGCGGGTCCAAGACGTCGACAGCGGTATGCCGACGGGCGATCTCCATCGCCGACGCATACCGTCCCACTCGATTGCGAGTCTGTCGAGCCTTGGACAGGCTCACCTGGGGTGAGCCGACAACGAAGCAGACAGCGCCGACGAACGTACCGCTGTTGACGATGGCAATGTTGATCGTCTCGCCTGTCGTCTCGAGCGTGAACGAGGCAAGTGCCGACGCCATGAAGAAGATGGACCCGATGTAGTTGAGGAGCGCTGCCCACCAAACTGGGTCGTCGGTGTTGGTCCACCAGAGCCGGCCGCAACCGCTCACCAAGAACAGATGACTGGCCACCAGGAAGGCGATGCAGCCGAGGAAGTCTGGGCCCCACACCAGCCGGTTCGTTTCTTCGACCGTGAAGGTTTCGAACATCGCGTCGATCGTGTTGGCATTGAAGAACAACGTTCCGACCAGCTGGATGAAGGCCCCCACCACAGTTTGGTCCGTGGTGCCCACGCCCAGAAGGTGAACGGCGCACCCTCTTCGCTGCTCTCGTTGATCACCTGAAGGAACGCGCTGTACCCGCCCGCGGTGAAGAACAACCCGCCGACAACGAAGGTGATACCGACGATCCGGCCATCGACGAGCTGAGAGTACGACGGGAACGACCCGAGCGCGAACAGGAATGCGCCAACCATGAACAGGACGGCGACGCGCCACCCAAGGTTGTGAGTGTTTCGTCAGTTGTCGGCGCCACTGCATCAACGGGGCGCCCGTCGTTGGAGCGTCACCTCAGTGGGCGAAGGCCGGTGTTGGAGGGGGGTTCGCCGGCGGGAACTGCTCGAGGTGGGTGATGGCCTTTTCGAGCGCTTCGATCAGCATGTCGGCGAGGTCCATTCCGAAACCCTCGCGTACGACGATCCGTAGCACGGCGACGTCCTCGGCGTCGGCAGGCATGGTGTACGCCGGCACCTGCCAGCCGCCCATGCGGAGCTGAGCGGAGGTATGGAACGCCGTGAATTTGGACGGATCCTTCACCTTGAACGCCAGCACCGGGATGGCCGAACCATCACTGACCACCTCGAACGGACCCATCGCCGCGATCTTCGACGAGAGGTGAACAGCAGTATCGCGTAGCGATTCCATGATTCTGCGGTAGCCGTCGCGGCCGAGGCGCACGAAGTTGTAGTACTGGCCCACGATCTGGTTGCCCGGCCGCGAGAAGTTGAGCGTGAACGTCGGCATGTTGCCGCCAAGGCAATTGACGTGGAACACGAGGTCTTGCGGGAGGTCGTCGTTCGACCGCCACACTACGAACCCGATTCCGGGGTAGGTGAGCCCGTACTTGTGGCCTGACACGTTGATCGACTTCACTTGCGGAAGCCGGAAGTCCCACTCGAGGTCAGGGTGCAGGAACGGCGCAACGAACCCGCCGCTGGCACCGTCCACGTGGATGGGGATGTCGGTGCCGTGCTCGGTGTTGTACGCAACGACCCGGTCATGGATCTCCTTGATCGGTTCGAACTCGCCGGTGTAGGTCGTGCCGAGGATCGGGATCACACCGATCGTGTTCTCGTCGACCCGCGCCATCACGTCATCAGGGGCGACCGTGAAGCGGGTTTTGGTCACCGGCACATACCGGG
>CAZYLX010000873.1:0-1983 GCA_964648595.1 uncultured Acidimicrobiaceae bacterium | reverse complement strand
GACGATGCCGGCAGGCGGGGCGTCGTCTGGCCCGGTTGCTGTTCCCGATGCCTGGCTGACGATGCCGACCATTGCGAGACACGCCGCGATGCCGAGCAACGCGCAGAACACGAGCCGGGTGATCTCTGACGCCGGACGATGGCCGATGAGATCGGCAGCTTCGATGGCTGGTGATCCGAACGGCTGATCGATCGTCGGCGACGGACGGCGGGCCGTCTTTGTCGTTGTGACCTTGGTCGTTTCGAGTGTTGCGTTCATCTGGTTCTCGCTTCCCGGGCCGGCACTATGCCAGCACAGACTCCGCACGCGAAGTGATCGGTTCTTAGTGAAATGATCGGCAGATGGCCCTGTGCGCTTGAGAGGTGATTCTCCTCAGTTCTGCGGCTTCAGGACACCGCTGTTCAGGACAACAGTGTCGCGACTGCCCACAGTGAGGCGAAGGTGCCGATGCCGATCTGGATCAAACTGCGTCCGAGCGGGGGCCGTTCAAGCTCGTCGTCCTCGACATCGGTGCGAGGTCGAGCGAGTGCCAAGCCGGTTCCGATCGCCAACGCAGCGCCGAGGGCGAGGGTCAGCAGCGGGAGAAGGTCGTCGACGGGAAACATGAGGTGTCCAGGGAGTCGGTCGGGTGCCGCGAGATTCGGGCTGAATGGGTCGTTGGGCCGCTCAAGTCCTTGCGACCCGGCGCCGATACTACTTACACACCGGTGGTCATCGCCCACACCGGTTCCAATGGGGCATGAGCGGGGGTCGCACTTCCTCCACACGCATCATTGGTCACAGTCTCCGATTGTGACCGGTGAATGGCTCCCGCTCGCCCTTTGGACTCGCCGCCAGAACCGGCGTGCACGGCATCTCATGGCAGAGCCGCTGAGGCCCGGTCAGCGTGAGGGCTCGACATCGGCGACCGTGACCTCGGAACGAAGCTCGGTCGTGATGAAGACGTCTGTGCCGGCGCTGGTCTCGGTCTCGCGGCCGATCAAGGTGCCCAGCGCATCGTGGAAGCAGAGCGTGGTCTCTGCTCCGAACCGGGCACGGTCCTGCCGTCCTTCTGAGACCATGCTCCAGCAGGTCATGGTTCCGAGGCTGATGGCCGACAGGCTGGCTGGAGGCTCCGAGCTGACGTTGAAGATCCGATACGGCGGCGCCTCGGTGAGGAGGAGGGTGGCAAAGCCCTGGACGTCGAGCTCGCTGCCGATGGCAGGGAGTGGGGGAGCGCAGAGCCATTGGCCGTCGATCAGTTCACACTGTCGGGTCTCACCTGCCTCGGTGACCGCGGCTGTTGCGCCGACCTCGTCGATGGCTCGGTCTCCCATCAAGGCACGGCGAACCGGGAGCGGTGTCTGTTCACTTCGACGGAGTTCGCCGACGAGGGCGTGGTTCTCGGTGCGGCTTCGACCGTAAGCAACCACAAGATCGACGGGGTCGAACGCGGCGGCCCCTGCGGTGGTGTCTTGGGCAGCGGTGTCTTGGGTGGCCGCAGCGCTGACCGTCGGTGGTGGCGACGCGTCTTCGCTGTCCCGGCCCGTCACCCAGATCGCAAGGCCGGCGATACCGAGGCCGATGGCGACGCCGACGATGACCGTCACCATCGAGGACCGCCGCGTGCTCGGTTCCGGATCGCCGGCCGGCGCGTCCGAGCTCACCTCTGGTGTCGCTGCTGTGTCATCACTCACCTGCTGCACGGTAGGCGTGGGCTTCGTGCTGGCCGTGGACATCGTCGGTCCTAACGGGAGGGACGAGATGAGCGGGATGGAGGGATGGAACGGGAGGAACGGGCCGCACGAACTGGACGTGGCCCTAGGGGCTCGGCGTAGGGTGCCCGAATGACTGACTCGCCGACCGACGAGATCCCCCTTGTTGCTGCTGCCACTGTTCTTCTGCTTCGCGATGCCGCCACAGGGCTCGAAGTCCTGACCCTTCGGCGGAACTCCAAGATCGCGTTCGGCGGCATGTGGGTGTTCCCGGGCGGTCGAGTCGATG
>CAZYLX010000872.1:0-1988 GCA_964648595.1 uncultured Acidimicrobiaceae bacterium | reverse complement strand
AGATCGACAACGCCAAGGCTGTTGGCTGGCTTCGTGAGGGCGCACAGCCGTCCGAGCGGGTCCAGAAGCTGCTCGAGGTCTCCGGAGCATGGAGCGCCTTCAAGGACGGCACCACCGTCGAAGAACTCGAAGCCGCTGCCGCCAAGGCAGAGGCAGAAGCCGTCTCGGCCGGGGCCGACGCGTGAGCGAGTCGCTTGCTCCGACCGCTGAGGCCGTTCTGCTCCATCTTTGCCAGTCGGTGGTCAGCGCTTCTGACGAAGTCTCGATCGAGGCATCCGAGGTTGGCGACGATCGGATCCGCTTCGACGTCTCGGTGAACAAGGACGACATGGGTCGTGTCATCGGTCGCCGTGGCCGGGTCGCCTCGGCCATTCGCACCGTCGTCTCGGCCGCTGGAGCAAAGGACGGCGTCTCGACCGAGGTCGAGTTCGTCGACTGACGATGCTCGAGCTCGGACACGTGAGCAAGGCTCACGGCCTGGGCGGCGACGTCGTCATCACTCTGATCACTGATCGCACCGGTGAGCGCATGGCGCCCGGCGCAGTCCTGCATCTCGGATCGTCTGCTGAGGCAGCGACTCCGTACACCGTTGCCCACGCACAGCCATACCAGGCGAAATGGCTGGTCCGCTTTGCCGAGGTCGCAGGCCGCGAAGCGGCAGACCTCCTCCGGGGCAGCAAGCTCTTCGCCAACCCCCTCTCTTCCGAGGACCTGCTCGATGACGATGTGGTCTTCATTCATGAGCTGATCGGTAAGCGGGTGGTCGACCAACACGGCACCGACCACGGCGTCGTGATTTCCGTGATCGACAATCCTGCCTCCGACTTGCTCGAACTGGCCGATGATCGTCTGGTGCCACTTACCTTCTACGTCTCGAACGATGACGAGGTGATCTACGTCGACGTTCCCGCCGGCCTACTCGATGGTGGCGAAGAGGATGGTGGGTCCGACTCGTGAGGGTCGATGTCTTCACGATCTTCCCCGAGCTGATCAGCGGCTACGCCTCCCAGACCATCCTCGGCCGAGCTTCCGCTGCTGGCTTGCTCGATGTCCGGGCTCACGATCTGCGAGAAGCCGCCACCGATCCTCACCGCAGTGTGGACGATGCGCCATTTGGCGGGGGCGCCGGGATGGTCATGAAGCCCGAACCGATCTTTGCATCGGTCCGAGCCGTCGAACCGCCCCGCCCGCTGTTCTACGTCTCGCCTTCCGGTCGCCCCTTCGACCAGGCGTTTGCGTCTGAGCTCTCCGAGCTCGACGGCTTCTCACTGCTCTGTGGGAGGTACGAGGGAGTCGATGAGCGGGTACGAACCGAACTGATCGATGGCGAGATCTCCCTCGGTGACTACGTCCTTGCCGGTGGAGAACTGGCGGCACTGGTGATCATCGAAGCGGTCGCTCGACTCGTTCCTGGCGTTCTCGGCAACGCGGCCTCACCCGAGGATGAATCGTTCAGCGACGGGTTGTTGGAGTATCCGCACTACACCCGGCCTGCCGAGTTCGAGGGCATCGAGGTGCCGGCAGTGCTCCGATCAGGCGATCACGGCGAGGTGGCGCGCTGGCGCCTGGCACAAGCCTTGGATCGCACGATTCGCCACCGGCCCGACCTGATCGCCGCTCGGGGAGGGCTCACCGCCGAGGAACGCTCGCTGTTGATCCGTTTCGATCTCGCTCCTGACGCAGGTGGGATCGACAAGGCGCAGCCGTAGCATTACGGGCTGGCTGCGCCGACGACGGTGTGGCTCCAACCGACAGACCCTCTCGCCCCGTGCTGCACTCTGCCTGCCGATGGTCGCCCGTTTCTCAGAGGAACGAATCATGAACCTGACCGATCTCGTCGAAGCCACGCAACTCCGTGACGACATTCCCGACTTCGGCCCTGGCGACACCGTCAAGGTCCACGTGAAGGTCGTTGAAGGCAACCGCCACCGCGTGCAGGTCTTCCAGGGCGTTGTCATCGCCATTCGTGGCGCTGGAGCCGGGGAATC
>CAZYLX010000871.1:0-1991 GCA_964648595.1 uncultured Acidimicrobiaceae bacterium | reverse complement strand
CCGCGTCGCGTTTGGTCCCGATTGGGGCACAAACGCGACATGGAACGGCCGATTGTCAGAAGTTGGGCGGCCGCTTTTCGACCAGGGCGGCAACGCCCTCTCGGTACTCGTCGCCGCCCATCATGGTGGTGAGCCGCTCGACCGAGTCGACGATCGACGAGCCGACGTCGCGATGGAGGTCGGCATAGGTCATGGCCCGTGAAGCGGCCAAGGCGCCGGCGCTGATCGACCCCGCCAGCTGCTCGGCATAAGCGAGCGTCTCATCGAGCAGACGATCAGCGGGATGGATCTGATTGACCAGGCCCCACTCGAGCGCTTCCTCCGCCAGGATCACTCGTGAACTGAGGAGGAGGTCGAGCCCACGACCGAGCCCGACCAGACGAGGCAGCACCCACGACAGTCCATACTCTGGCGGCAGGCCCAGCTTTCCATGGGCAGTGGTCATCTTTGCCCCCGGACTCGCGAATCGGAGGTCGGCGAAACAGGCCAGGGCGAATCCGATACCGGCAGCGGCTCCGTTCACTGCTGCGATGACCGGCTTGGTGAGGCCGTAGTGGCCGGCGAACGGGTGGTCGAACTCGGGCTGCACGCCGTACCCCGGGGTGGCCGGTTCGGCCGCGACCCCGTTGTCGTAGGTGCCCTTGTCGGCATGGCTTTCCAGGGCCTGACTGTCGCCCCCGACGCTGAATCGTTCGCCGGTTCCGGTCACGACAATCACCCGAACCGCTGGGTCGCGATCGGCATGGTCGAGACACCACCGGTACTCGGTGTCCAAACGGCCGGTCCATGCGTTGTTGCGATGGGGCCGGTCGAGCGAGATGACAGCAGTTCGGCCAACGAGCTCGTAACGGACGTTCTGGAGTTCGGAGAGATTCAGATCCACGCCAAGGTTCTAGCCCAGCGAGCACCGCGTGACGCAGCCTCGGTACCGGCTCAAGCGCGGTGCCGGCTCAGCTGGTGCCTTCGGCCAGAATCTCGAGGCAGCGGTCGGCCCATTCGGGGCGGCAGATCAGGAGATCGGGAAGGTAGACGTCCGGGTTGTTGTAGAGCATCGGCGAACCGTCGAGGCGCGAGCAGTGCAGCCCCGCAGCAAGCGCAACGGCGACCGGCGCACAGTTGTCCCACTCGTATTGACCGCCGGAATGGGCGTAGATGTCGCAGTGGCCGCGGACGACAGCCATCGCCTTCGCGCCGGCAGAACCGAGCTCCATGTATTCGGCGCCGAGCTTCTCGGCCAGCATCACGGCGGCCGGAGGTCGACGAGTGCGGCTGACGATGACTCGAGGAGGACCATCGACAGCGGCCGGCAGCACAGGAGCGTTGGCAGTACTGAGCACGATGTCCTCGGCCGGAAGAGCAACTGCTCCCGCAATCGGCTCGCCGTTGGAAACGAGCGCGATATGGACGGCCCAATCGACCCGAGGGGGCTCGGCGAACTCGCGAGTGCCATCGACCGGATCGACGATCCAGATGCGCTCGGCATCGAGACGAGCCCGATCATCGGCTGCTTCTTCTGAGAGCACGGCATCGTTCGGTCGGTGGGCGGCAAGCTCTGCCGCAATCACGGCTTGGGCCGCAGCATCGCCTGCATCTTTCAGGTCGAGGTGTGTGATCCCACCCGATACGAGTTCTGCCCGTACCTCGAGCAACGCCAACCCGGTCTTGTAGGCCAGGTCGGCAGCAAATGTGTGGTCTTGGGGTGTGGCAATCACGGAGGGTCCTTCGAGATGATTGTTGGGGCCGGGCACACCGGTCACGGAGAGTTGTATCGGCACGCCGATGGTCGTTCTGAGTCGACAGATCGACCGACGCTGGGTCAGCGGGTCAGGGGCTTGTACGTGATGCGGGTCGGAGCTGCACCGTCGCCGAGTTCGCTGACCCGATAGTCGTGGTACTCGCTGAAGTTGCCTTCGAACCAGCGAACTTGGCTGTCCCCCTCGAACGCAAGGATGTGGGTCGCGATGCGGTCGAGGAACCAGCGATCGTGGGAG
>CAZYLX010000870.1:0-1992 GCA_964648595.1 uncultured Acidimicrobiaceae bacterium | reverse complement strand
CGACCCGGATCCGTTCGATCTCAGAGGTCCCGATCGTGGCCGGAGTCGGCATCTCTAGCCCGGCGCAGGCTGCTGCGGCTGCTCGGAGTGCGGATGGGGTAATCGTCGGGAGCGCCCTCGTCCGTCGAGTCCTTGAAGCGGTGGATTCGGAGTCAGCCGGCCGATCGATCGGGAGGGCCGTGGGGGTTCTCGCGGCGGCCCTGAGGGACTAGTCCGTCTGCATTGCCCGAGATTGGATTCAATACATTGACGGTGTTCGCCGATAAGATCGAATGGAGGAGACGCGCCGCACCGAGATTGAAACGAGCGCTAGTACCGGGAGGGGGACTCGAACCCCCACGGGCTTTCGCCCAGCGGATTTTGAGTCCGCCGCGTCTTCCATTCCGCCATCCCGGCGCGGTCTCAATGGTACCGGCAGAAATCGTCGTATCCGTTCGCAAGGATATGGGGTACAGTGATGGAAAGCAACACATGAAGTATTGGCTGTTCAACGGAGAGTGGTCGCTAGTGATAGGAATCGTGCGAGGGTCGCGCCGGAGATACGAGCGTGGCGCGGCCATGGTGGAGTTCGCGATCATCGTGCCGGTCTTGCTCCTGCTCGTCTTCGGTATCGTGGAGTACGGGCTGGCCTTCAAAGACAAGCTGTCCATGGACCATGCCGTCCAGAACGGCACGAGCATCGGTGCGTCCCTCGGGAACGACCTGGACGTCGATCTCCATATACTGAATTCCGTCAATGAAGGAGTCTCGGGTCTCCCCGGAGCGGGCGTTGATCTCGTCGAGCGAGTTGAGATCTTCGAGGTCGATGCCAACGGTAACCAGATCGGTGGCAACACGAACGTCTACTATCTCCTGGGCAACAACGACGGTCCCGCCGGTCCGAATTGCGACTGGCAGCCGTGCCCCGACGCCTCCGGCGGCGGGTACTCCGGCTGGAGTTGGTCTCCGACGGATCGCAGCGTTCTGGTCGGCGATCTCGACGTGATCGGTGTCCGGGTCTTCTACGCCCATCCATGGGTGACGGGGGGGCTCGTCCCGCTTCCCGACGCCAACTGTGATACCGGTATCCCCCCCGGCGGAGGGACTCCGTCGCCGTCGTTCAACTGCTGGGTTGAGGAGTCGGCCATGCGACTCGAACCGCTGCAGTTCCCGGTTGGTGGCAGCTGATGGTGCGCACGCTGGAGAGGCTCAAGGGCAGGAGCGAGCGTGGGGCGGTGGCGCTAGAGACGGCACTGATCGTGCCCATTCTGCTGATGCTCGTGTTGGGCATCGCGGAGTACGGGTTCGCGTTCCAGGACAAGCTACTGGTCTCCAACGCAGTGCAGACCGCGGCTCGCGTCGGGTCAGCGCTGGGGAACAATCCGGACGTCGACCTCTATGTGCTGAACGCTGTGAACCAGGGCGTATCGGGCCTCCCCGGCGGTCCCAACGGTGTTGAGCGAGTTGAGATATTCGAAGCGAACTCGAGTGGAAATCCAACAGGCAACATAAACGTCTACTACATCTTAGAAGCAAACGACGGGCCCGGCGGTGTTGGCAGCTGCGATTGGAGCGACTGCCCCGACGCCTCGAGCGGGTATGGCGGCTGGGCTTGGGACCCTGATTCCCGGAACGTCGACCTGAAGCTCGGCGATCTGACGATGCTGGGAGTGAGGATCTACTACGCCCACTCCTGGTTGACCGGTGGGATCGTTCCGCTGCCGGATGCGGCCTGTGACAACGGGACGCCACCGGAAGGCAGCGCCAGTCCATCATCGAACTGCTGGGTCGAGGAGTCCATCATGCGACTCGAGCCGCTCCAGCAGCTGATAGGGAGTTGACATGATTCACCGAATCCGCGATCGCTTCGCATCGATCAGGGAACAGAACGAACGTGGCGCAGTACTGCTGCTCTCTGCGCTGATGATCCTCGTGTCGGTGGGGATGGCCGGGTTCTCTGTGGATCTGGGGTGGTTGTACTACAACCAACTCGAGGTTCGGAAGGCAGCCGAG
>CAZYLX010000869.1:0-1993 GCA_964648595.1 uncultured Acidimicrobiaceae bacterium | reverse complement strand
CGACGAAGGCCTCATCGACGGCAACGATGCCTTGACGCAGGATCTCTTCGAGGATCTCGTCCTTGGATGCGAAGTGATAGTAGACCGACCCGGCTTGCATGCCTGCAGCCGACGCGATGTGACGCAGGGACGTCTCGGCGTACCCATTGCTCAAGAAGAGGACTGCGGCCTCGTCGAGGATTCGGACGCGCCCCGCCGGCTCTTCTCTGCGTTGGGAGTGCTCGGCCAGGGACATCGACGGCAACCTACCAAACGATCGTTAGGTTGTCCAGCGATTGAGCCCGGTCATGACCGTCTAATAGGTTGTTGCCATGTATCCCGGCAACTACGCAACGCAGCATCCCGACCGACCGGCCTTCGTGATGGCCGGCAGCGGAGTGACGGTCACCTACCGAGAGTTCGAGGCCCGCTCGAACCAGCTGGCCCATCTGCTGGTCGGGCACGGGTTGGAGCGGCTCGATCACTACTCGATCTTCATGGAGAACAACGAGCGATATCTGGAGACTTGTGCCGCCGGTGAACGGGCAGGGCTCTACTACACCTGCGTGAACAGCTATCTCACGACCGATGAGCTGGCCTACATCCTCGACAACAGTGAATCCAGGGTCCTGATCACCTCGGCATCCCGAGCAGCCGTCGCCCTTGCTGCCGCAGCGGGATCCAGCCATGTGTCCCTGGTCCTGGTCGTCGATGCCGGTCCTGAGCATCTGTCCGAGGCCGTGCGCGACTACGCAGAAGCAATCGAGGGGCAACCGAGCGAACCGCTGGCCAACGAGTCGCTGGGGACCCCAATGCTCTACAGCTCGGGCACCACGGGTCGCCCAAAGGGGATCATCCGCCCGCTTCCAGATGTCCCGCCCGGCGACGGGCTGCCACTCTTCGACTTCCTGGCCAACCTGTGGCAGTACCGCGAAGACATGATCTACCTCTCGCCTGCGCCGCTCTATCACTCCGCACCGCAGGCCGGTGTGAGCCTCACGATCCGGTACGGAGGCACGGCGATCATCATGGAGCGCTTCGACCCCGCCACCTATCTCGAGCTCATCGAGCGCTACGACGTGACCCACACCCAGCTCGTGCCGACCATGTTCAGCCGCATGCTCAAGCTCTCGGACGAGGAGCGGAACCGCCACGACCTCTCATCGCTCGAGATCGCTCAACACGCGGCGGCGCCGTGCCCGGCGCAGGTGAAGGAGGAGATGATCGAGTGGTGGGGCCCCATCATCCACGAGTACTACGGGGCAACAGAAGGCCTCGGCTTCACCGCGTGCAACAGCGAGGAGTGGCTGGCCCACAAGGGGTCGGTCGGCAAGGTCATACTCGGTGAACTCCACATCCTCGACGATGACATGCAGCCGATGCCAGACGGTCAGCCGGGAACCATCTGGTTCAAGACAGCGACGGAGTTCGAGTACCACAACGATCCGGAGAAGACAGCGGAGTCTTCGTCACCAGACGGAACGATGACCACGGTGGGCGATATCGGGTACGTCGACGACGACAACTTCTTGTACCTCACCGATCGCAAGACCTTCATGATCATCTCGGGGGGAGTGAACGTCTATCCCCAGGAGACCGAGAACTTGCTCATCACCCATCCAAAGGTGGCCGATGCTGCCGTCTTCGGCGTGCCGAATGTCGACCTCGGCGAAGAGGTCAAGGCGGTCGTACAGCCAATGCCTGGCGTGGATGCCGGCGACGCCTTGGCCGCAGAACTCACTGCCTTCTGCGCAGAGCACCTTTCACGGCAGAAGGTGCCCCGATCGATCGACTTCGACCCGGAGCTACCTCGTCTCCCAACGGGCAAGCTGTACAAGCGGGTGCTCCGGGACCGCTACTGGGGCGAGGGGGAGAGTCGCATCCTCTCCTGAGTGGTCGGGGCGACCCACCGACAGAGTCCGACGGTCGCAAGCAATCAGTCGCAAGCAATCAGCGGGGGACCGGTGTGAACTCGTCGGATTTGGGGATGGGCCTCGCCGAAACGGGCGTGACC
>CAZYLX010000868.1:0-1994 GCA_964648595.1 uncultured Acidimicrobiaceae bacterium | reverse complement strand
TCCATCGGTGAGGACTGAGCCACGGCGCCTGACGATCCGAGGTCGAGGAGCTGTCCCTAGCGAGCGACGTCGAACCCGGCTTCGTCGATGGCCGCGATGATTGCGACGTCATCACCACCGGTGACCGACACGGTCTTGGCTTCGAGATCCACCGACAGGTCGGTCACGCCATCGACGGGCGTGACCTCGGCCGTGATGGACTGGACACAATGGTCGCAGCTGATGTCGGGAACCGAGAATGTGCGAGTGGTCATGCGGAGATCTCTTTCCGTGGGCTTGTGTGATCGGTGGAGAGCTGGCGATTGGCCGGGGACCGCGGTGTGCCAGAGGGCTGCCGCCGGGGTGAGCGATAGCCCTTGAAGCGCCGAAGGCGAAGGCTGTTCGAGACGACAAACAGCGACGATGCCCCCATTGCGCCGGCGGCGATCATCGGGTTGAGCACACCGAATGCCGCGAGCGGTATGGCCGCACCGTTGTAGGCAAAGGCCCAGAACAGATTGCCCTTGATCGTCGAAAGCGTGCGACGTGAAAGGGCAATGGCGTCGGCAACCGCTCGGAGGTCACCGGACACGATGGTCAAGTCGGATGCCTCGATCGCCACATCCGTACCCGTACCCAGGGCGATTCCGAGATCGGCTTGAGCCAGCGCCGGCGCATCATTGATCCCGTCGCCAACCATTGCAACGCGATGGCCGGCTTCTTGAAGCCGCCGAATCTCTGCCGCTTTGTCGTCCGGGAAGACCTCGGCGATCACCCGGTCGATACCGACGGTGGCGGCGACGAACTCGGCCGTGCGTCGGTTGTCGCCAGTCAGAAGGACGATGTCGAGTTCTTGCTCACGCAACGCTGCAATGGCATCGGCTGATGTTGCTTTGATCGTGTCGGCTACAACGAAGACGGCGGCGGCTTCTGGTCCCCAACCGGCGAACACGGCTGTTGCCCCGTCTTGTTCGGCACGTTCGGCTGCGGCCTCGACCGTTGCCGGCACCGACTCGAACAGTGCTCGGCGGCCGACGCGAATCGAGCGGCCGAGAACTTCACCGACGACCCCGTGGCCCGGCCGGTTCTCGAACGCCTGCACTGGATCGTGATCGGGAAGAGCATCGGCGATGGCTTGGGCGATGGGATGCTCCGACTTGGCCTCGACAGACGCCGCGGCCTGGATCAGAGCAAGGCGCTGGCCGTCATCGAGGTCGGGGGCATGCACATCGATCAGGGCCATCGCACCCTCGGTGACCGTACCCGTCTTGTCGAGCACGACCACATCGACGGCTCGGGTGTCCTCGAGCACATCGCCGCCCTTGATGATCACACCGAGCTGAGCGCCGCGCCCCGTGCCGACCATGATGCCGAGCGGGGTGGCCAGGCCCAGGGCGCAGGGGCAGGCGATGATCAAGACAGCAACAGCTGCGGTGAAGGCCGCGTCGACGTCATTACCGAGCAACAACCACGCTGCGAGCGTGATCAGTGAAGCGGCAATGGCAACCGGGACGAACACCGATGCCACGCGGTCGGCGAGGCGCTGCACCTCGGCTCGACTGCCTTGGGCTTGATCGACCAGTTGGACGATTTGGGCCAGGGCAGTGTCGGCGCCGACCTTGGTGGCCTCGACGGTGACCGTTCCGTTTGCGTTGACGGTTGCGCCAATGACCTCATCGCCGACACCAACATCAACCGGCACCGGTTCTCCGGTCACCATCGAGGCATCGACCGATGAGGCGCCGTCGACGACAACGCCGTCTGTTGCGATTTTCTCCCCCGGCCGCACAACGAAGCGCATGCCAACGGCCAGCTGATCGAGCGGAACCTCGGTCCCGTCCTCGAGCCGGGCCACTTTTGCCCCGAGGTCGGCGAGTGCTCGAATCGCATCACCCGAGCGGCGCGTGGCCCGACGCTCGAACCACTTGCCGAGCAGGATCAGGGTGACAATCACGGCTCCGGTCTCGAAGTACACGTGGCCGTCTTCGATGTCGCCGACGAGGACAACAGCGGAC
>CAZYLX010000867.1:0-1997 GCA_964648595.1 uncultured Acidimicrobiaceae bacterium | reverse complement strand
TTGCTATTGCCCATCGCATGGCTGTATTCGCTCATGATCAAGGGCCGCGACCCTCGGCCTGACATGCCGTACTCGCGAATCGCCTCGATCGTGGGGTACATCGGGCAGACGATGTCCCCGACGGGCGAACCTGCTTCGACCCAGCCGCGGTGGAGGATCTCGCCTTCGAAGTGGATCGGGAGCGACGGGTCGGCGGCTCTGATCCAGCCGGCGAGCGCATCGTGGTTGACGCCGTGGCCGCTCTCGTTGCCGAGGCTCCACGAGATGACGCAGGGGTGGTTGCGATCGCGCTGGACCATCCGTGCGCCACGCTCCAGCCATGTGGCCCGATAGGTCGGGTCATCGCAGAGGCTCGTGTTGTAGGCGTGGCTCTCGATGTTGGCCTCGTCGATCACGTAGAACCCGAGCTCGTCACAGAGGTCGTAGAACGCGCTGTCGTTGGGATAGTGCGAGGTGCGAACGGCGGTGATGTTGTGGGCCCGCATCAGCTGCAGGTCGGCCCGCATGTCGTCCTCGTTGACCGCCTTTCCGCGGTCGGGGTGATGGTCGTGACGATTGACGCCGAAGATCCAGACCGGTCGACCGTTGACCAGCAGCTGACGGTCACGAACCTCGACACTGCGAATCCCGACGTGCTGGATCTCGGTCTGGCGCACACGACCCCTGGGGTCGACCAGCTCGACTGTGACCGAGTAGCGGTCGGGAGTTTCTGCGCTCCAGGGTCTGGCCCGGCGCAGCTCCCATCGACTCGTGACCACGAACCCCTCGAAGAGATAGGGCCGCGCTGCTTCGTGAGGCACCTCGCCGCTGAACACCCGACCGCGCTGTCTCACTGATGGGTCGCGCAGCGTCGCCCGGACCGTCCAACCCTGCTCGGGAACGCCGCCGAAGTCGATCGAGGCAGTGGCCTCGACCGTGCCGGCGCCCGTTGCCGGCTCGTATGCGGTTGTCACCGGCAGATCGGCAATGTGGGTGCGCGGTCGCGATTCGAGCCACACCGATCGGTGCAAGCCCGCCATCCACCACTGATCCTGATCTTCTACGTAGCTCTGGGCGCTGTACCGCACCACCACGATCGCCAGCTCGTTGCGGCCTCGCGACAGGAACGGTCCGATCTCGTACTCGCTGGGGAGCCGGCTGTCGGTGCCGTACCCGGCGAACCGGCCGTTCACGTACACGGCGTGCACGCTTTCTGCGCCGCCGATGTGGAGGATCGTGCGACGCTTCACCCATCCGGCGCTGATCGTGAACAAGCGCCGATAGACCCCGGTCGCGTTGCGCTCGGGAAGCCGTGGAGGGGGACCCGGAAACGGCATCTGGACGTTCGTGTAGTGCGGACGGTCGACGAACCCAGCGAGATCCTGGATCGTCCAATTGCCGGGCACCTCAACGTTCAAAGCGGCCGGTCGCTCGCCGGCGAGTGCGGCGGCCGGCACCTTGTCGGGATGCTCGAACATTTCGAGCGACCAGCTCCCGTCGAGCCGGCAGCGATCGAAGCCCGACAGCGGCACGTGGGCCGGTAGCCGGTTGGTCTGCACCTGGGCGGGATCGGCCCACGCACGGATCTCACCGAATACGGGCAGCATCGCTCAGCTGCCCCGATCGACGGTGTTGCCGTTCGGCGAACGCTCCCACGTCGTGCCGGTGGCCAGGGCGACGCACTTGTAGGCACCGTCGTAGATCCCGATCTGCTTGTTCCTGACGATCGAATCGCAGAACATCTCCAGCAGATCCGTCTCCTGGGTGATCAGGTCGATCGCCTGCAGCGTGCGTGGGATCGTGCGCATCTCGATCGTTCCATCCCCGAGCTCGGCACTGCGAATCGCACCCCATGCCTCGTGGGCACCGACCCGGGCGTTGAAGATCTTCGGGATCGGGTAGAACGCCAGCTCTGACGGCTTGGTGATCAACACATCGCTGACCCGCATCAAGTAGTTCGTGGCGTAGACGCCGTGGAACGTGTTGTCGAACAAGAACACGTGCAGCCCCCGTGCCTC
>CAZYLX010000866.1:0-2001 GCA_964648595.1 uncultured Acidimicrobiaceae bacterium | reverse complement strand
TCGGACTCCATCTCGAGCATCACCTCGAGATCGTCGACCTCACCGGACAGCCGGTCGTAGAGATCGAGGTCTTCCTTGACAGAGCTGAACTCGGTCTGCACCTCGCGAGCGCGGTCGGCATCGTCCCAGAGATCAGGACGGCCCATCTCGGTCTCGAGCTGGGGCAGCCGGGAACGCAGTTCGCCGATCCGCAGGTAGTCGTCGGCCTCGCCCAGTTCGGTGCGAAGGCGGACAAGTTCGTCATCGAGTTCAGCCATGTGGTCCTACTTGCCGTGGCAATGCTTGAACTTGCGGCCACTGTGACACGGACAGGGATCGTTGCGGCCGGTCTTCGCCCACTCGTCGTTGACGACCGTGGTCTGAGCCGGCGCAGGGATGTCGCTGGCTCCCGGAGCATCGGCGTTCGGCAGCTCGGTCGAGCTTCCGGCGCCGGCAACGAAATCGCGGGCTTCCGCCTTGGCCGCCTTCACATCAGTGGCCCGTACCCGAGGTGCAGCGAGCTTCGGCCGAGCCTTCGGGTTCAGCGACGGTGTTGGTGCCACTGGCGCCAGCACCGAACGAGCTTCGGCGGCCAGAGCGCCAGTATCGCCGTTGGCACCGTTGCCGTCGGCGGCCGCTTCTGCACTTTCGTCTCGCACCTCGACGTGCATCACATAGCGAACGAAGTCGACATTGAGAGCTCGGATCATGTTCGAGAACAGCTCGAAGCCTTCACGCTGCCATTCTGTGAGCGGATCACGCTGCCCCATGGCGCGGAGGTTGATGCCGTCGCGGAGGTCATCCATCTCGGTGAGGTGTTCGCGCCACCGCTGATCGACCAACTGGAGCATGATTTGGCGTTCGACCTGACGCATCAGGTCTACGCCGATCTCGGCTTCCCGCTTCTCGTAGAACTCGCCACCCTCAGCAGTGATCAAATCGGTGAGCGCCGCTGTTCCGCGTACGGCTTCCATGTCGTCTTCTGTGAGTTCGGTGGTCCAGAACCCTTTGAGTTCGTTGTGGAGCCCCTCGAGATCCCAGGTGTCGTCGAGCTCGTCGACACAGTGGGTGGCGACCATGGCTTCTGCCACACTCTCGACCGCTTCGAGGGCGTCTTCACGAAGATCACGTTCTTCGAGCACCGACAAGCGACGCTGGTAGATGACTTTGCGTTGTTCGTTGAAGACCTCGTCGTATTTGAGGACGTTCTTGCGGGTCTCTGCGTTCTTCTGTTCGACAGTGTTCTGGGCCCGCTCGACCGATTTGGTGACCATCTTCGACTCGATCGGGACGTCCTCGGGCAGCGCTTTGTCCATCACCCAGTTCATGGCGCCGGTGGCGAAGATCCGCATCAGATCATCTTCGAGGGAAAGGTAGAACCGGGACTCGCCAGGTTCGCCCTGGCGACCAGAACGGCCACGGAGCTGATCGTCGATGCGACGCGAGTCGTGGCGCTCGGTGGCCAGTACGTACAGGCCACCAGCGTCGATGACCTTGCCGCCGCCTGCTTGGCAGATCGGACCCCAGTACTCGAGGCGCTTTTTGTAGTAGTCGACGCCCTCGTCGACCTCATGATCCAGACCTTCAGCAACGGTGTCACGCTCAGCGAGTTTCTCGGCGTTGCCGCCAAGGACGATGTCGACACCACGACCTGCCATATTCGTGGCGACCGTGACAGCACCGGGGGATCCGGCCTGGGCCACGATGTCGGCTTCTCGGAAGTGCTGCTTCGCATTCAGCACTTCGTGCTTGATACCCCGCTTCACCATCAGGCTCGCGAGTTGCTCGGACTTTGCGACCGATGCGGTACCGACCAGGACCGGTTGGCCCTTTTCGACCCGCTCCTCGATGTCGTCGATGACAGCATCGAACTTGCCGCCTTCGGTCTTGTAGATCAAGTCGGCCTCGTCGAGACGGATCAGCGGCTCGTTGGTCGGGATCTGCACCACGGCCAGGCCGTAGGTGGCCTCGAGCTCAGCCGCGTCGCCCAAGGCCGTACCGGTCATGCCTGAGAGTTTGTCG
>CAZYLX010000865.1:0-2002 GCA_964648595.1 uncultured Acidimicrobiaceae bacterium | reverse complement strand
CCAAGGTCCCGAATCGGCGCACGGAGCTCCGCGAGGAGTTCCGATGTGTCGAGCCCGACCACGCGTTGCCAGAATTCACACCCGTAACCCGAAAGGTCTTCAATCATGTCCAGCATCGAAGAAGTCACAGCAATGCTCGCCGAAGAGAACGGCCTCGCGGTCATCAGTACCGCCCAAGCCGACGGGCGGGTGCTGTCGAGCGTCGCCAACTGCGGCCCGGTCGATCACCCCGTCAGTGGCGAAAGCCGCGTGGCTTTCGTCTCCATGGGGGGTGCCTCCCGCTTGGGTCACATCCGTCGTGGTGCACCCGTCACGATCGCAGTCCGCCGTGGGTGGAGGTGGAGGTCTGTAACTGGCCCGGCCGAACTCATCGGGCCAGACGACATGCCAGATGGCATGGACGCCGACGCGCTCAGAGTGTTGCTACGCGAGGTGTTCCATGCTGCCGGCGGGACTCATGACGACCTCGACGAGTACGACCGGGCGATGGCCGAGGAAAGCCGGGTCGCGGTGTTCGTCAGCCCCGAACGAATCCTCGGCAACGGCTGATCACGTCGCCTAACCGCAGTGCACGAACAAGATCACGGCGCCGACTCTTGTTGAACTGCAGCGAGCAGGGTTCGCGTGGCGTCGGCGACAATGAGATGGGCATCGCTTGGTGTGGCTGCAACAAGAGCAGAGACACCGCCGAGGGCGTGACGGATGAGCGCGCTGTCGATCTCGGTGTTCAGGTCCCGGCGGAACTCACCTCGTTGGATTCCGGCTTCGAGCGCGTTGCGGATGTGGCGTTCAATTGCCTGGTCGAAGCCTTCGAGGTGCTGACGCAGTTCGGCCGGCAACCCGAGGTGAGCATCGAGCGTGTGACCGGCATGAGTGCTGATGGCTGCAACGTGGCGGATGATCTGGGCGATCGTGTCGCTCGGTGTGTCGACCACCGACAGCGCCTGCTCTAGATGGGCGATGGCGGCCGCGTTGTGATGGGTGACGGCCTCGGTGAGGATCGATGGAATGTCGGGGTAGTGGTTGTACAAGGTCTGGCGGGCGACGCCCGCGGTACGAGCGACCTCGATCATCGTGACCTCGCTGAGGCCACGCTCAGTGATCAGCGAGAGAGCTGCCTCGATGATGCGTTCTCGGGTGGAAGCCACGGGTGTCAGTCCGTTCTGGTGTAGATGCGGACAGAGAGCGGACCGAAGACGAGGAGCAACGCGACGGTCCAGCCAATCGCCAGAGCCAGATCACCAGCTTCGACCGAGCCTTCACAGAGACCGCGAACGGCGTCGGCTGCGACCGAGATCGGCTGATACGTGGCGAATGGTTGGAGCCAGCCGGGCATGGAGTCGGCGGGTGCAAAGGCGGTGCTGGCCAACATGAGGGGGAACAGCCAGAACATCGACAACATGCCGACCATGTCAGGTTGGCGAACCTTGGCTGCGATTGCGGCACCGAGCCACGAGAATCCGAACCCAACGAATGTGGCCAGGAGAATTGCTGCGACCGCCCCCGAGGCCGAGTCGAACCGATAGCCCATCACGAGCGCCAGCAATGCAACCAGGACCAGGCCGATGAGGTTTCGCAGGGCGTCGGCCAGGGTGCGGCCTGCGATGACGGCGACCTGGCTCATCGGTAGCGATCTGAATCGATCGGTGACCCCCTCGGAAAGGTCGGCGGCGAGGCCCATGCTCGTTTGCTGGGCCCCTTGGAGTGCGGTGATGACAAACACACCAGGCACGAGGAACTGCAGGTAGTCGACCTCGGCTCCAGCCCCGATGGCACCACCAAAGACGTAGTTGAACAAGACAAGGAAGAAGACCCCCATCACTACAGCGAACACGAGCATTTCGGGCTGGCGAGCGGTACGAATCGCGTCGCGCCAGAGCATCGTCGACGTGTCTTGCCCGGCTGCCCGAGCACGCGCCAAGGGGCCTTGCGGGGACTGTTTGGGTGTAGCGGTCATCATCGGTCGGATGTCATTCTCTCGGTGGTCGGCGAGCCTGTGAAG
>CAZYLX010000864.1:0-2003 GCA_964648595.1 uncultured Acidimicrobiaceae bacterium | reverse complement strand
TGGATCGGCTCGGATTGGATGGTCTTGCCGACCGCCATATTCGAGCGTTGAGCGGCGGCCAGCAGCAGCGAATGTTCCTGGCCAGAGCGCTCATGACCGATGCCGACGTGTTGTTGCTCGATGAACCAACCAGCGGTCTCGACGTCCAGACCAGGCACGAAGTCATCCACCTCTTGGACGAGCTACGCAACGACGGTCTGGCGATCGTGGTCACCACCCACGACCTCAACGGCATTGCCGCACACCTCCCACAGGTCTTGTGTCTGAACGTCCGGGTCATCGGTTCTGGCTCTCCGCTCGACGTTCTGACACCTCCGATCCTCGAGGCCACCTTCGGCTCTCCCATGGAGGTCCTCATCCATGCCGGCATGCCCGTTGTGGTGGACGCCCGCCGTCCGCTCGACGTCCATGACGACGATTTCACCTTGGCCAAGCTCGATCTCACGGATCTGCCTGACGTTGCGGTCGGGCGCTGATGCTTGCATCGCTGCTCTCCGACGCCCTTCGGCCCTACGAATTCGAGTTCTTTCGCAACGGCCTCTTTGTCGCCACGATCGCCGGAGCGCTCTGCGGTCTCATCGGTTGTTATGTCGTCCTTCGATCGATGAGCTACATCGGACATGGCCTGGCCCACGCGATCTTCGGCGGTTTCGCCGTCTCATCGCTGATTGGGGTCAACGTGTTCCTTGGGGCCGGTGTGTGGGGGCTGGCCTCAGCCCTCCTCATCGGCGGTATCACCCGACGCCGACCAGTTGGATCAGACGCGGCGATCGGCGTGGTCACGACGGCGTCGTTTGCTCTCGGCCTCGCCCTGATCCAAGTCTTCGGTACGACCGGCCAGAACGCCGATGCCGCACTTTTCGGGAACGTCCTCGGCGTGTCAACCACCGACGTGTGGGTGATCATCGCCGTCACGGCCCTCACGGTTGGCGTGATCGCTGCCAGTTACCGGCGGCTCTTGTTCGTCACGTTTGATCCCGATGTTGCCGAGGTCAGCGGCGTGAATGTTGCCATGACCGACGGTGTGCTCATGGGTCTCCTCGCTGCTGCCATCCTGGCAACGATGAACGTCATGGGCGTGACGTTGATCGCCGCAGCCCTTGTGCTGCCGGCGGTCGTTGCTCGACTGTTGACCTCCACGTTCTCCACGATGCTCTGGCTCGCCACCGTGATCGGCGCAGCGACGGGATTCGTCGGCATGAACGCCAGCTACCACCTCGATGTGGCATCCGGCCCGGTCATTGTGCTCGCCGGCGCGATCGTGTTCGTCTTCGTGTTTGTTTTCGCTGGGGCTGCGGGGCGAAACCGAGTGGCACACGTCGGTCACGTCGGCTGATCACTTCCAGCTATTCCGGCCTCGATAGGGTCCGCCGATGACTTCTGTCCCGAGCGCGCTTGCCCTGATCGTTCGGGCCATCGAACCACTGGATCCGGCCGTCGCTGCCGCTGCAGCAGAGGTCCAGCTGGGTCTTGCGAAACCCCCCGGCTCACTCGGCAGAATCGAGGACCTCGGCAACCAACTCGCAGCGATCGCCGGAACGCCGAGGCCACCCAGAGCCGAACCGGCTGCCCTGGCCGTGTTTGCCGGTGATCACGGTGTTGTCGCCCAAGGGGTCACGCCGTGGCCTCAGGAGGTGACCGCTCAAATGGTGATGAATTTCTGCTCGGGAGGCGCGGCGATCAACGTGATTGCAGACAGCAACTCCATCGACGTCACCGTGGTGAACACCGGAGTCGCTCACCCGGTGCCTGACCACCCCGTGCTCCGCAACGAACCCATTGCTGCCGGCACCGGAGACATCAGACTCGAACCGGCGATGACGCTCGACCAAGCCGAAAAGGCTGTTCTGCTCGGCGCAACGATCGCCAACGAACTGGTTGCCGGCGGAGCTCGGTGTCTGCTCACCGGCGACATGGGCATCGGCAACACCACCCCGTCCGCCGCCATCATCAGCTCGATCACCGGTACCTCACCGGCGAGGATCACGGGTCGCGGGACCGGC
>CAZYLX010000863.1:0-2004 GCA_964648595.1 uncultured Acidimicrobiaceae bacterium | reverse complement strand
GTGGCCGCGTAGAGGCCGGCGTAGCTGCTGTCGGGAATGACCGCCTTCGTGTCCTGCTGGTTCCCTTCTGCGTTCCACATCTGGCCAGACGTGCGGATCATCGCCGGCATCGACGCGTCGATGATGACGTCGCTGGGAACGTGGAGACTGGTGATTCCATTGTCGGAATCGACCATCGCGAGATCAGGGCCGTCCTCATAGGCCTTGGCCACCTCAGCTGCGATGGCGGCGCCGCCATCGATGGAGTCGATGGCACCCATGAGGCTGGCCAGCCCGTTGTTGACGTTCACGCCTGCCGCGTCGATGGCGGCACCATGCTCGGCAAAGACGTCAGCGAAGAAGACCTTCACCGCGTGCCCGAAGATGATCGGGTCGGACACCTTCATCATCGTTGCCTTCATGTGGAGCGAGAACAGGACACCCTGCTCATTCGCTTCTGCCACCTGCTCGGCCAAGAACGCAACGAGGGCGGCCTTGCTCATGAACGTCGCATCGACAACCTCGCCGGCGAGAACGGGAATCGAGTCCTTGAGGATCGTCACCTCACCGTCGGAGGATGTGTGTTCGATCCGGAGCACATCGTCGCCGGCAATCGTGACCGACCGTTCGTTGCTGAAGAAATCGCCACCCGACATGGTTGACACGTGGGTCTTCGAATCCGTTGACCACGCTCCCATCGGATGTGGGAACTTCCTGGCGTACTCCTTGACCGCGTTCGGAGCGCGACGGTCAGAGTTTCCTTCGCGCAGCACGGGATTGACGGCGCTGCCCTTCACACGGTCGTAGCGGGCCTGTGTGTCGCGTTCTTCGTCGGTCGAAGGATCGTCCGGGTAATCGGGAAGGCGGTAGCCCTTTGCCTTGAGCTCGGCGATGGCTTCACGAAGCTGGGGCAAAGACGCGCTGATGTTCGGCAATTTGATGATGTTCGCCAACGGGGTCGTTGCCAGCTGGCCGAGCTCAGCGAGCGCATCGTCCACGCGCTGATCATCGGTGAGCAGCTCAGGGAAGCTGGCGATGATGCGCCCTGCGAGCGAGATGTCTCGTGTCTCGACGGCCACGCCGGCGGCACCGGCGTAGGCCTCGATGATGGGCAGCAACGAGTAGGTGGCGAGGGCCGGTGCTTCGTCGGTCTTGGTGTAGATGATTGCAGAGTCGGTCATCGAGTCTTCCGTGTTCTCGTTCGGGTGAGGCGAGGCCGCCACCTGGGGCGGCACTCGGTCGTCGACCCTACCAACGCAGGCACAATCGACGGTGGCCCGGATGCTACGTTGCGCTGGTGTTGCTCTCCTCGATCGAAACGTTCGCGACCGTCCCACCGACGGGGATCGGCGGGTCGTTCTGGGTCCTCGTGCAGGTCACCACTGACGATGGCATCACGGGCGTCGGCGAGTGCTACGGCATCCCGTTCTCTGCCGACATCGCCTGCTCGATGGTCGAAGACACGTTCGGCCGATACATCGAGGGGTCAGACCCGCACACCATCGAAGCCATGTTCCGGCGGGTCTACTCGGCGGGGTTCACCCAGAGGCCGGACGCCACGATGATGAGCGTGTTCTCCGGCATCGAGATGGCTGTGTGGGACATCCTCGGAAAAGCGGCGGGACAGCCGGTGTACAACCTGCTCGGAGGAGCCTTCCACGACCGACTCAGGACCTACACATATCTCTACCCGGCGAGCGCCCACCGGCCGCTGGGGGCAGCGATGCCGACCGAACTCGAGCCCGATCCGTACCACGACCCCGCTGCGGCGGCGGCGCGGGCCATCCACTATGTCGACCTCGGCTTCACCGCAGTCAAACAGGACCCAACGGGCCCCTACACGATCCAGGGTGGACGGGAGCTCTCGCTGCCGGAGCTGGAGCGAAGCGAAGCGAACACTCGCGCCATTCGCGAAGCAGTCGGGGATCGGGCAGACATTCTGTTCGGTACCCACGGACAGATGGCGACATCCTCTGCGATCCGGCTCGCCAAGCGGCTGGAGGGCTTCGACCCACTGTGGTTCGA
>CAZYLX010000862.1:0-2007 GCA_964648595.1 uncultured Acidimicrobiaceae bacterium | reverse complement strand
AGGGGCATACGCCCGACGGTCGCGCAGCTCGATAGTGCACGGTTCGTCAACGGCGAGAAGCATCGCAGCCCGTTCCTTCAGCCGTTTTCGAACAACCTCTGCAGCCTGCATGACCGCGGTCCCAGAAATGTACGTTGTGGAGCTCGCGTAGGCGCCCGTATCGAACGGAGTCATGTCGGTGTCGGATGAGTACACAATGATGTCCTCGAGCCGCACCCCAAGGACTTCGGCGGCAATCTGGCCCAGCACGGTGTCAGCGCCGGTCCCAAGGTCCGTGGCGCCCACCAACATGTTGAATGAACCGTCGTCGTTGAGCTTGATGCTGCATCCACCCATGTCCAGGAACGGAATGCCCGAGCCGTGCATGCAGAATGCGAAACCAATGCCGCGGCGGATGTTCGGCCGATCAGAGGGCGCTACCCATTCAGGGTCCGATCGCCTGTGCCATCCAATCTCTCGCAGACCTTGGGCAACACACTCCTCGATTCCTGAACTCATCACTTTGGGATATTCGTCGAGCTCTCCCTCAACCACAGCTCGTTCACCGAGGTGGGGAGCGATGTCCATCTCCGACCCCACAGTGACCCAGTTCTTACGGCGGAATTCGATCGCGTCCATGCCCAGTGCGAGTGCGATGTCCTCCATGTGGGCTTCAAGGGCAAACTCGGCCTGGGGGGCGCCGTACCCTCGGTACGCCCCTGGAACAGCGATGTTGGTGTACACGACGTCGCAGTGAAACCGTTTGTTCGGTGCGTTGTACTGGCTGAGACCTCGCAGCCCGGAAACCGTTTGCACGGTGTAGCCGTGAGTCCCGTACGGCCCTGTGTTTCCCACGACGTACATGTCCTGCGCCGTTAGTTCGCCGTCCTTGGAGACACCAGTGCGATAGGTGATGGTCTGTGGATGGCGGGTTCTGCTCGCAGCGAACTCTTCCTCGCGAGTCAGCTCAAGCCGTACCGGGCGCCGGGTGGCGATAGCCAGATGGCCAACGATGTCCTCGATCAACATCTCCTGTTTTGCCCCGAACCCGCCGCCGATACGGGGCTTGATGACACGGATGTTCTTGATCTCCATGCCGATCAGAGGGGCAACCATACGTCGGGTGTGAAAAGGCACTTGGGTGGCAGTGCGAATGACCATGCGCTCGTCTTCGTCGAGCCACGCAATCGAGATGTGCGGTTCGATCGGGCATGGCTGCACCTGATGCACCCGAAAGGTCTGCTCGAACACATGATCCGCTTCGGCCAGCGCTGTCTCTACGTCGCCCCGTTGGGCCTTGATCTCATGGACAAGATTTCGCTGAGCGTCAAATATCTCCTCGGTGTCATCCTCGTCATGGATCAGGGGCGCACCCGATGCGATGGCTTGCAATTCGTCGAAGACCGCGGGAAGTACGTCGTAGGTGACGTCGATGAGTCTGAGTGCCTCTTCTGCAATTTCGACTGTTTCGGCCGCGACAGCTGCCACCCGATCACCGACGTGGCGGACCTTGTTGTCGAAACTCACTTGGTCGTAAGGATGGGGGTTGGGCCAGCTCTGCCCGCCTGATGCGTACTTGATCCGTGGTGTGTTCTTGTAGTGGAGCACGCTGTGGACGCCCGGCAGCGCAACCGCCTTGCTGTCATCGATGTCCACAATGTTGGCGTGGGCATGCGGACTCCTGAGCACCTTGGCAAACAACATGCCCCGGAGTTCGATGTCGTCTGTGAAGGCCGGATTGCCCTTGGCTAGACGCACCGCGTCAACCTTGATCTCTGGTTTGCCAACCACCGCCATCTCGGGGACATCCTCGCATGGGATCAGGCGAGGCACGGATTGTGCAGCCTGGGGCGCTGGGTTTTGGGCGTCGTAGGGAACCGCATTTCTGCCGTCGGTCATGGCGTTGAGGACTAGGGGTCCAAAGGGTTCGGTAGCTTCGCCACGCAGCATCGCGGCGGCTCGTTTCACGGCCTCAACCGGCTTCACGTATGCGGTTTCTCGGTCGAGGATGCCGGACAGCATGTCTCT
>CAZYLX010000861.1:0-2009 GCA_964648595.1 uncultured Acidimicrobiaceae bacterium | reverse complement strand
GCCCTCGCGTCGCCCGCCGAGCAGTGCCCGGGTGCGTTCCACCGACATGAAACTGCGGAGCACGGTGACGACGAAGATCACGCCCGTCAGCAACAGGGTGATCTTGGTGACGTCGTAGAAGAAGAAGTGGGCCGACTCGGCGAAGCGGGTGTCGGCGTCGAGGCCGATTGTGTCGAACAACAACCAGTCCCAGAACGGTTCGTTCAACCGGTAGAGCACGAGCCAGACCACACCCGTTGCACCAAGGGTCAGCCAACGTCGTTGCCGGTCAGCAACATCGGCGGCCCTCTCCGCAACAGCCATCAGACCAGCACCGCCTCAGGCACCAGAGACTCCGACAATTGCTGGAACATGTCGGGGGCAAGGCTGTAGTCGATCCATCGGCCCCGCCGTTCGCCCGTGATGAGGCCGGCTTCGCGGAGCGTCTTGAGATGATGCGACAGCAACGACGGCGACACCTCCGCCACTTCGCTCAGCACGCACGCGCACCGGCTGCCCAGACGCAGTTCGTTCACGATCGTCCAGCGCACCGGATCACCCAATGCCCGAAACATTTCAATCATCATTGAATTGTCCACAAGGCGATCGTCGACTCAGCGTGCGCTTCCCTCCAGGGGACAACGTCCCGATCAGGCCGGTGCCGCCGTCGGCGAGAAGGGGCCGACCTTGTCGAGACGGATGACCATTGCGTTTTGGCCGGGGAGGATGACGTTCTCTTCCTCTGAATGAGCGTTGCGCTGCCGTTTCCCGGAGCCGTCGCCCCATGTCTGGTACAAGACTTCTCCGGTCAGAGGAAGCTCCAGCCGTTGGGTTCCCGTGTTCAGTACGACGGCGACGACTCCTCGGCGAAAGCCGATGAGGTCGCCCTCGTCGAACGAGAGCCAATCAACCGGAGATCCGTTCAAACCGTCCAGTTCATGCCATGCGGAGATCAAGTGGCGGTACCGCTCGAACCAACTTCCAGACGACCCCCGCTGGGCAGAAACGGTGTCTGCCTCGACATGGTCGCCGAATGGCAACCATGTCGAGTCGTGCTCGGTGAATCCGAACCCTGGCCCAGCCGACCACGGCATCGGGGTTCGACAGCCGTCACGGCTCGACTCAACGACGTCTCCAACCGGATCGGCACGCAGATCCGCAGGAACCGACGACTGCTCCAGACCCAGCTCCTCCCCCTGGTACAGGAAAGGAATCCCGGGCAGGAAGACCAGCATCGTGGCCAGCGCAAGCGCACGCTGCCTGCCGAGCTGACCTCCTCCGAACCTCGTCACCGCTCTCGGTTCGTCAAGACTCGAGCCCAGCCAACCAATCGCATGAGGGTCGACAATTCGGTCGATGGGCCCCCGCAACACAGCCCGGAGCTCATCGGCGTCCCATGGAACATGGAGCGGTTCCAGCCACATCGCGACGTCGAGTCCGTTCGTGCCGATCGTCGATGCAAATGCCTCCGGATCCGCGACTGATACCTCGCCGATCAGCACAGCTCCGTACTCGTCGCAGATTCGTTTCCAGCCGGCGAAGATGTCGATGGACTCGGGTTGAAGGATGTCGTAGCGATGATCAAACGCCGCCCACACGTCCTGCCGTGAGGTGAGGGTCGCCACCGACGCTCGTTGTGGGTTCGACGGGAGACCCTCGGCCTTCACCAACCCCTGCGCCACATCGATTCGGAAGCCGTCGACGCCGCGCTCGAGCCAGAACCGAATGATGCGATCGAACTCGGAGCGCACCATGGGATTGCGCCAATTCAGATCCGGCTGCTGCGGCAGGAAGAGATGCAGGTAGTACTGGCCGCTCGCGCTGTCCAAGGTCCACGCAGGGCCACCGAAATAGCTGACCCAGTTGTTCGGCGGTGAGCCGCCTGGTCCTGGGTCGGCCCACAGGTAGTAGTCCCGGTGCTCGTTCGACACATCCATTCGCGCAGAACGGAACCAGGGGTGATCGAAGCTCGTGTGGTTTGCCACCAGATCGATGATCACCGAGATGCCTCGGCGGTGAGCGGCTTCGAT
>CAZYLX010000860.1:0-2015 GCA_964648595.1 uncultured Acidimicrobiaceae bacterium | reverse complement strand
CAGTGAGTCGCTCGGCCAATCCATCGATGTCGACCGGCGTGACCAGGTCGAGATCGAGATATTCGGCTTCGGATTCGTGGGCAACGGTGAGGGCAAGACCGAAGCTGATCTTCGGCCGGGGCGAAAAGCCCTCGGTATAGGCAATGGGCAGCTTTTGGGTCCGAAAGGCGCGTTCCATCAACCGGGCGGTGTCGCGGTGACTGATGAAACGGATCTTGCCCTTTCGCGAGTAGCGGAGCCGTAGCTTCATCGAGTTCCCAGCAACTGCACGGGAACGGCGGTGCCGGTCGAGAGATCTTGCCCTGTTCCTTGGCTTCCGCCCGCTGGTGCCATTGCCGAGGCAACGACGTGTTCGATGCCGTAGCCGGTGCACGCCCCGCAGTCATAACAGGGCGTCCAGCGGCAGTCGGGCAGACCCACCTCGGCAAGAGCATCCTGCCAGTCTTCCCACAGGAAGTCCTTGTGGAGCCCCGCGGAAAGGTGATCCCATGGCAGGGCTTCATGCTCGCTGCGATGGCGGTACACCATGTCATCGACACTGAGTCCGGCCCGGTCCATGGCATCGGTCCACCGGCCGAGTTCGAAGTGTTCGGACCACTCCTGGAAGGTGCCGCCGTTACGCCAAACGTCTTCGATCACTGCGCCGACCCTGCGGTCGCCGCGGCTGGCGATTCCCTCGGCCATTGTGGCCTTTGGATCGTGCCACTTGAGATTGACGCCATGCATGCGCCGAGTGACATCGCGCAAGAGATTCACCTTGCGTTGCAGTTCGGCCGACGTGTTTTGCCCGAACCACTGGAACGGGGTGAACGGCTTTGGCACGAATCCGCCTACCGAAACCGTGACGCTCGCTCGCTTGGTGTGTTTGCGACCGATCGCCACACAGTTCTTGGCCAACTCGGCAATGCCAAGGGTGTCCTCGTCGGTCTCGCTGGGCAAGCCGATCATGAAGTAGAGCTTCACCCGCTGCCAGCCCTGGCTGTACGCAGACTCGACAGCGGCGTACAGGTCTTCTTCCAAGATCAGCTTGTTGATGATCTGGCGCATCCGCCAGGTTCCGGCCTCGGGGGCGAAGGTGAGGCCGGAGCGTTTCCCCTTCTGGAGCTGCGCAGCGATGTCGACGCCGAACGCGTCGACACGCAGACTCGGCAACGACACCGAGATCGGGCCGCAGCCAGCATCAGCAGCATCTTCCATGATGCCGCCAACGGTCGGTTCGATTCCGCTGAAGTCAGCGGTCGACAGCGACGTGAGCGACACTTCGTTGTAGCCGGTGCGCTCGAGCCCGTTCTTGACCATCGTGCGGACTTGATCGGCGGGACGCTCCCGGACCGGCCGAGTGATCATGCCGGCTTGGCAGAATCGACAACCGCGGGTGCAACCGCGAAAGACCTCGACGTTGAGCCGATCGTGGACAACTTCGGTGAGGGGGCTCAGCTGCTCCTTCGGGTACGGCCATTCGCCAAGATCGGCGATGGTCCGCTTCTCGATGAGCTCAGGGACCGTGGCATCGACTGGTACCAGACCGGTGAAACGGCCATCGCTGTACGTCGGCTCGTAGAGCGAGGGCACGTAGCAGCCCTCGACGCTCGCGATCTGCCTGAGCAGGTCGGTTCGATCGAAGGTGCCGTGCGACTTCCACTCGGCGATCACGTCGGTCAGTTCACCAACGACCTCTTCACCGTCGCCGAGCACCACGACATCAACAAAATCGGCGACGGGCTCCGGGTTGTAGGTGCAGTGCCCTCCGACCATCACGAGTGTGTCGCGCCCGGTGCGATCTGCTGCGTGAAGCGGCAGGCCGGCGAGATCGATGCAGTTGACGAGGTTGGTATAGGTCAATTCGGCCGAGAGGTTGAAGGCAATGGCGTCGAACTCGTTGGCCGGCGTGTGGTGTTCGACCGAGAACAGCGGGATGCCCTCGGCTCGCATGATCGCTTCGAGGTCGTGCCATGGCGCGTACGACCGGTCTGCTCGACCGTCAGGCCGCTCATTGATGATCTCGTAGAGGATCT
>CAZYLX010000859.1:0-2016 GCA_964648595.1 uncultured Acidimicrobiaceae bacterium | reverse complement strand
ATGGGGCCGATGCGGATATCGCGGTAGTGCTGCGCCACGCCTGTCTCTTCGACATAACCCATGCCTCCAAAGATCTGAACAGCCAGCGAAGTGAGCTCACTGCCAAGATCAGTGCAGAGGCTCTTCGAGAGAGGAATCAAGAGATCAGCCAGCTCCTGAGCCTCGGTTCTCGTCTCTGCGTCGGCTGCGGAGGAGGATCGATCGATCGCGACGGCATTCGTGTACGTCAGCAGCCGCATCGCGTCGATCCACGCTCGTTGCGTCATCAGCATGCGCCGAACGTCGGGGTGATCGATGATCGGACTCTGTGAACCCTTCTCGGCGCCACGAGCTGTTCCTTGCTTGCGCTCGACCGCGTAGTCAAGACTGTCCTGGTACGCCCGTTCGGCCAGTGAAAGGCCTTGGAGACCAACCGACAGGCGAGCGTTGTTCATCATCGTGAACATGTTCCGCATCCCGGTGAACTCATCGCCGACCGGCCAGCCGATGGCACCTCCGTCGTCGCCGTAGGAGAGCACGCAGGTGGGACTGCCGTGAATGCCGAGCTTGCGCTCGATCGAGACGCAGTTGACGTCGTTTCTGTCGCCGAGCGAACCGTCGTCGTTGACGAGGAACTTCGGGACGACAAACATCGTGATCCCCCGCGTGCCGGGAGGGGCGTCGGGAGTCCTGGCCAACACAAGATGGATGATGTTCTCGGCGAGATCGTGTTCGCCGTAGGTGATCCAGATCTTCTGGCCCGTGATGCGGTACGAGCCATCGCCAACGGGCTCGGCCTTGGTCGCCACCGCTCCGACATCGGAACCAGCCTGGGGCTCTGACAGGTTCATCGTGCCCGTCCATTGGCCGGTCATCATCTTCGGGAGGAAGACGTTCTTCTGCTCATCCGAGCCATGGTGGAGGAACGCGTCAATGGCACCCTGGGTGAGGAGCGGACACAAAGCGAACGCCATGTTCGCTGAAGTCAGCATTTCCTGGATGGAGAGACCGACGACCCAGGGGAAGCCCCCACCGCCGAAGTCGGGTTCGAAGGGAATGGCGCCGAAGCCGGACTCGACGTACTGGCGGTAGGCCGTCTTGAACGAGTCAGGCGTGACCACGGATCCGTCTTCGTGCCACTTCGTGTGAATCGTGTCGCCGTCGACGTTGGTCGGAGCAACCACATCGGCGATCCAGCGTCCGACCTCGGCCAGAACCATGTGGACGGTTTCTTGATCAACGTGGCCGAACCGATCGGAATCGAGCAATTCGGGGAACCCCGACATCTCATCGAGGACGTATTGGATGTCGCGCAACGGGGGGGCGTAGTCAGTCACCGCGAGAGCTTACTGAGTTGCTCGGAGCAGCGAGAACGTCGGGCTGAGTCATTGGCCTATTCCCCTTTCTTGGTGGGCAAGGAGAACCGATTCAAGTTTTGGCCCCGGTTCGTCCGATGAAACAGCTGCGCCCACCTGGAGACTGACCGTGCCTTCGAATGACACCCTGACCGATTCCCCTTCCGATCCCGTGATCGAACCCCGAGACGAGGGATCTCGAACATCGCCGACAGAGACACCGCTTTCTCACACCTCCCGCCGAGCGTTGTTGCTTGCCGGGACCGCTGTGGTCGCCACCGCGTGTAACCCACTCGGTGGCTCGGAGGACGCCGCTGACGAGGCCGAGAGTTTGGTGACTCCGAACGAGCTGACGATGTTCGACGGCGAGCGAGCGCTCGTCGACGACGGCGAAGGAAACACCACCCCCGACAACCAGGGCCCGCTGATCGCCCCGGGCGATGAGGCCGAATCAGTACCGGGCACGTCGACCACCGAAACAACGACCGGCGGCAACAACAACAGCGGCGGCAACAACGGTGGCAACAGCAACGGTGGTGCCACAACGACAACCTCCGCAGTCGCCACCACCGCCGTCGCAACGACGGCAGCGCCAACGACAACCGCAACACCAACGACGGCTGCCCCGACGACTGCAGCACCAACAACGACAGCTCCCCCCACCACCGCTCCCCCGACAACG
>CAZYLX010000858.1:0-2017 GCA_964648595.1 uncultured Acidimicrobiaceae bacterium | reverse complement strand
CGTGCGAGGCGTCGGGCTTCTCGAGTCGGTAGGAATCGACGCAACCGCCATGCCCGTCTCCACCGGCACAATCGCTGACACACGACCGAGCGAGAGCCCAACGATCTGGCTCCCCGAAGTCGTTTCCCGGATGTCCCGGACACCCATGATCATGCGGGCGCTTGCGTCCGTGCTCGAAGAGCGTCCCGACAAGACGGTTCTAGTCAGCTCCGATGACGAGGAAGACGAGATTTGGGAAGGCCCGACCTGGGAGCGGGTCACAGCCATGAGCGAACGGAGCGGCAGCCGCATCCGGAGAGACTCGGAGGATCCTGGTGGCATGATCGTGCTCGGGAACACACTCGCGACTCCCGATCCGACGGTGGTCGAGGCCTACACGTCCGGACGGCCGATCGTCGTGCCGGTTGGCAGCACCGCAGCGGCGATGATGCCCGAGGCCTCGGTCTGGACGGACGAGGATGACCTCAGCGAGACCATCCCCGGTGCTCCTGTGTCAGCAATCCGGGGGAACGACATAGAGAGAGAGTGGCCGACTCCTGCTCGAAGCGAGGATCCCGCGCGTGCCCTGGCCGTATCGGTCGGAATCCCGATCTACCACGACACTCGATTCCTCGACGAGTGCATCCAATCGGTGCTCGACCAAACCCAGCAACCGCATGAGGTGGTCCTCTTCGACGACGGGTCATCGTCACTCGAGGTCGACGAGGAACTCGACGGTTGGCAGAAGCGGTACCCCGATCTGATCCGTGTGATGCGTGGACCCAACCGAGGAGTCTGTGTCGCACGCAACAAGATGCTCACCGTGATGACGGGCGACGCCTTTCTGCTGGTCGACAGCGATGACGTGCTTCATCCCGAGTTCGTTGAGGCCTGTGCGAGAACGTTGCAGTCCAATTCCGATCTGACCGCAGTCGCCACATGGACCGAGTTCTTCGGCGGGTACAACGGCGTGGAGGCCAAACCACCCTTTGACGTGCGGGTGGGTCTGCGAGAGAACCCGATTGTCTCGACTGCCGTGCTCGTTGACATGAGCGTCCGAGACAGTGGCATCAGATTTGCTCCGGATCTGGCGTTCCTCTACTGCGAAGACTGGCATGTCTGGTCCCAGATCGTGGCCGCCGGCGGCACGTTCGGCTTGGTGCCCAGGGCCCTCGTCCAGCACCGTGTCCATCCGTCGTCGGGTGCAACGAGACGCACTGCTCTCGCTCACTCTGTGGGCCGGGCACGAGCAACACAACCGATCCGATCGGGCAGACTCCCGTGAGCCGACTCCTTGCGGCTTCCGGGCGAATGCCGCGATCGTTTCGGCGGTTCGTGAAGGCGATCCCCGGCTCCGGGCGGCTACGGCGTCTCGTAGCCGGGAAACCTGCAGGGCCCATACCGGCAGCCGGGACGCCGCGACCGGTCGTCTACCTCCCGACGTGGGCCCAATGGGACGTCATGCGACAGCGACCACAGTTCCTGCTCAAGGCATTCGCGTCTGCCGGACACCCGGTCTACTTCGTCGACCCGCGTGAGAGGACAGAACGGGTCGCGGACGACGTGACGATCGTTCCATCGATCGCTTCAGTACCGGGGGAGCATGTCATCCTCTACATCCACTTCGCCCCGCTCCACCAACTCATCGACAGATTCACCGACGCGATCGTCATCTACGACATCCTCGATGACCTGACGATCTACGATGCAGACGAGATCGGTCTCCCTGTCGAACGCACCGTCGCCCACCACCACCCCACCCTCGTGGAGCGCGCCGATCAGATGATCGTCTCAAACCCGGTTCTCCTCGACCGGCATCGCCATGATCGAGACGGTGTCCTGCTCGTCGAGAACGGTGTCGACTCCACCCGATTCTCGGCCGCACATCTGCGTCCCGCCGATCTAGCCGACGCCGGTCAACTGGTGATCGGATATAGGGGGGCTGTCGGAGACTGGTTCGATTTCGATCTGCTCGAGGCGGTGGCCGAGCGCAAGGCCGGATGGCGGTTCGTCGTAGTTGGACCCATCTACGACCGGG
>CAZYLX010000857.1:0-2019 GCA_964648595.1 uncultured Acidimicrobiaceae bacterium | reverse complement strand
CTCCAACCGCCATCTGGTCGGCGTTCATCGAGCGTTTCGATGAAGTGGTCGAGCAGACGCTCGTCACTGGGACCAACGCCGGCATCGGGCTTCTCCTCGGCGTCATGGCCGGTGTGACGATCAGCTTCGTCACCGTACGGTTCCGACTGCTTGAAGACCTGCTGACGCCGCTCGCCGTCGCGCTGAATGCAGTCCCCATCGTGGTGATCGTTCCGATCCTCAACAACATGCTGTTCGGGACAACGAGCCAAGTGCCGAGGCGGCTGATGGTTGCGCTGATCGTCTTTTTCATCGTCTTGGTCAACGTCAGCAAGGGCCTACGGCAGGTGAAGCCGGCGCACCTCGAATTGATGCGCTCTTACGCAGCGTCTCCGGCCGAGATCTTGTTCAAGGTCCGGGTGCCGAATGCGCTCGGCTATTTCTTCACTGCGCTCAAGATCGCTGCGCCGTTGGCTGTCATCACGGCGTTCGTCGCCGAGTACTTCGGCGGGGTCCAGAACGGTCTCGCCACGGGCGTTCGCAATTCGTTGAATGGAAGCAAGGACGTGACCTGGGCCTATGTCATCGGCGCCTGCTTCCTCGGTCTGTTCTTCTACACGATCTCTGTCGGGCTCGAACGAGCCAACGGACGACGGCAGGCGGCAACATGAAGTCTGGATTAGCGTGGCCGGCAAGCCACAGTTGAGGCTCAGCCTCGAAGGGGAAGAGACATGAAGAGCAAGTGGAAGAACATCGCAGCAGGATTGGCGGTCGCATCGCTGCTCGCCGCTTCGTGCGGAAGTGACGACGAATCCAGCGACGCAGAAAGCGGCGGTGACGAGTCTGCTGCCGCATGCGAGACTGTCGACACCGTGAGCTTGCAGCTCCAGTGGTTCACCCAGGCTCAGTTCGCCGGCTACTACGCAGCGCAGGAGAACGGCTACTACGCCGACCAGTGCCTCGAAGTCGAGATCAAGGAGGGAGCCGTCGAGATCGTTCCTCAGTCTGAGCTGGCAAACGGCAACGCCGACTTCGCCATTGCGTGGGTGCCGAAGGCGCTCCAGACACGCGAGGCCGGCGCTGACATCGTCAACATCGCGCAGGTCTTTGCCCGCTCGGGAACGCTTCAGGTCAGCTTCGCTGATTCAGGCATCGAGTCGCCAGACGACTTCGCTGGTCGGATCATCGGCAACTGGGGTTTCGGCAATGAATACGAGGTCTTTGCTGCGATTGGGCAGGCAGGACTCGATCCAGCATCCGATGTCACACTTGTCGGCCAACAGTTCGACATGATTGCGCTCCTCGAAGGCGAGATCGATGCAGCCGAAGCGATGACGTACAACGAGTACGCCCAGGTTCTCGAGGCCACCAACCCCGACACCGGCGAGCTCTATCAGCCGGCTGATTTCAACGTGATCAACTATCAGGACGAGGGCGTCGGGATGTTGCAGGACGCCATCTGGGCCGACGCGGCGAAACTGGCCGACGACGAGGCGTATCGCGATCAAGCGGTTCGATTCGTTGCCGGTTCGCTGCAAGGCTGGGCCTATTGCCGGGACAACGTCGAGTCGTGCGCCACCATCGTCACGGGTGCTGGTTCGACGCTCGGTGCCAGTCATCAGCAGTGGATGATGAACGAGGTCAATCAGCTGATCTGGCCCGCTCCCGATGGCGTTGGTGCCATCAACGAGGCCGACTGGAATCGCACGGTCGAGATCAGCCAGAGCACACCGAACCTCGATGGCGCCACCGTCTTGACTGCTGCGCCGTCTGACGGAGCATTCACGAACGACATCGTCAACGAGGCCTGGGCTCTGGTCGGCGATGATGCCGATCTGTTCGGCAGCGACTTCTCGCCGATCGACGTGACGCTCAACGAAAACGGCGAGTAGGACTGCGGCTGGGGCCTCGGCGTGACGCCGAGGGCCCTTGCTGCCAGGACAGACACCGGACAGCCCGGGCCGGCCGCGTCGGCCTTCAGCAGAATGTTGGCGTACTTGATCTTGTACGCCACCGTCTTCCCCGTGTTGACCAGCGCCA
>CAZYLX010000856.1:0-2020 GCA_964648595.1 uncultured Acidimicrobiaceae bacterium | reverse complement strand
TTGGAAGTGCGCCCCGGCGCTTGCGCTTCAGTTGCCGGCGCGGATCGCGGCTTCGCACGAGTCCGGGTCTCGGAGATCCAGCGCCAGCCGATGGCCAGGCACATCCATAGCCGCCAGGCGGTCGTGACGACGAGACACCAGAGTGAGCTCGGCCCCTCGCTTTGCCAGGTTCGTGGCGATCGCTGATCCCAAGCCACCGGTTGCCCCGGCCACGAGCACCGAACGACCCGCCATGGCGCCATCGGCCTTCACTGCATCCTGTGTCATTGGGCCTCCTTGGGGGCTTTCTCGAACCATGCGACGCCGACGTCGACGCCCGGTGAATACAGAGCATGCGGCGCCCCCTCCGGGCTTGGCAGGCCGGCCGCTTCGATAATTGTCTGGTCGATTTCAACCTCGTCAACATGGTGCAAGGGCCATCGTGGGTGATGCACGCTGCCGTACAGCAACTGACTTCTTCGCTTGGTGACCAGCGCCCAGCGTGCGCACAGGAAGTGCTCGAGCTCGCCGACCGCCGAGTCCTCGATGCGATCTCCGGCTCTGAACCGCATGTCCGCGTGCGGGGTCGAGTCTCTGGGCCAACGTCTGGTCATCGTGTAGTGGTGACGATCGTCGTTTTGGACGTGGGCCGCCTCGGCCCAGCAATACGGGAGAGCGAACACCGATCGAGCGACCGCGACGATCACCGACCGCGGTACGTCGAGCGAGAAGAACCAGACCGCCCTTCGACCAAGCGAATCGGTCACGTAGGTCCGCACATTGATCTCGATGAAGTTTCCCAACCATGGCAACGCGGGCAGGGATCCAAGCTGAACCTTGCGCATCTCGAAGGGAATCAACCCGACCCAGGCATCACCGCCGAAGGTATCGACAGTGACTCCCCGGGGAAGAAGCCGCTGGACGACGTCGGGTTCATAGGGCCAGTGGAAGTAGGCGAGCTCGGTCCACTGCTGACGAAGGACAGGACGCCACTGCCTTGGCGGTGGGTCGGCGGTCACGGGTTCGAGTGATGAAGACATAGTGGTACCGAAGACCTCAGGTGAGAGCGGACAGGACTGCTTGGGCGCAGCGCCGCCCCGAAAAGAGCGCAACTTGGATCGATGCAGCGCCGCGATGGTCTCCGCAAACGAACAGGCCTTGGCCGAGGGCGACCGGTCGCTTCGGCGAGAGGAGCGGGGGCTGCTCGGGCTGGCAGTGGGCGACTTCCAGCAGGCGCGCCGCCGACAGCCCGGCGAGCCCGGCACCTACGATCTCGGTATGCACCGGCATAGCCGAGTGTCTCGGCGAGCTGGACAAGGTCAACCGCTACCCTTTCCTGGACTCGAGCATCCCTAGTACTTTCCCCCCGGAGGGCGTTTCTTGGCCCCGTCCTCGTCGACCTTGTCTCTCAGGTGCGGGTTCTGCTCGATCTGGATACGAGTCAACGTGAGCCCGCCAGCCATAACAACGCCGTAGATCGTCACAGCGAAGACTATGACGCCCACGATGAAGAGCACGTTTTCGCTCATGACCGCGACTCTCGGGATTCGCGATCAGCGGGCGCGTCGATTGGTGCGAGCACGAGCGTGCCCAGCGAGTGGATCGACGGGACCCAGAGACCAACGAAGATCCCCGCTGTCGTTTCGTCCTGCACGAAATACAACCAGACCGAGAACAAGAAAGAAGCAAACCCGGCAATGATGAACGGGAGCTTCAGCCGAAGCGCTTGAGGAAGTTCGGGCATTGGGATTCCTCCAATATTGGGAACTACACGCTGTCTTACGTGCCAGGGGCCCAAACAGATGCGACCCAGAACAATCGCCGGTGTGCGATCTGGCACACAGCTGCCGCGCCGAAAGCGCCGCCTAGCGTGGCGAGCGTGACAAACAACAGGCCAGCATGGCTTCAGCATGCGCGCGATGGCTGGCACCATCGGGGCGAACAACGCCCGACGTTTGCCGAAGAGCCGGGCCCCGGCCAGGAGTCGGTGTGGGACTACCCGCGACCCCCGGCGGTGGTACCGGATGGCCGAGCGGTGGAG
>CAZYLX010000855.1:0-2020 GCA_964648595.1 uncultured Acidimicrobiaceae bacterium | reverse complement strand
TGGCGAACGGTGCCCGGTTCGACTGGGTGGCGGAGCAACGTCGACTGGACTGCTCCAGGCCCGACCTCGCCTCGAACCGTCATGAGGTCGGCAGTGGATCGGCCCCGCTCGTCGTAGATGCGGTACACGTCCTTGTCCCCGGGGTTTGCGGTCTTGGCCGGCGTGTCCGAGACCTTGATCGCGGGCTGAAGGGTCTTGCCGTCGCTGATCGCCACGAGCTTGTAGACGCCGTCGAGGTAGGCCTGACCCTGGGAGGCGCTGAGCTTGGAACCGGCACCCATGATCAAGCGCGAGATCAACTGCTTCGGATCGATGCCATAGCGGGGTGCCTCGAGATCGATCTGGGACAGGATCTGGAAGATCGCCAGCTCGTCGAGACCAGAGGACAGCACGATCCCGGTGTTCTGGTAGCCGGCCTCGTTGAGCATCTCGGCTGATTTGATGGCGAGGTATGCGAGGTCGCCGGAGTCGAGACGGATCCCGACAGGTTCGTGGCCCTTGGAACGAAGCTCGTCGAACACGGTGATGGCGTTTGGCAGACCGCTGTCGAGAGTGTCGATCGTGTCGACCAAGAGGAGGCAATCGTCGGGATAGGTCTCGGCGTAGGCCCGAAAGGCACCGAGTTCTCCCTCGCCGAGTGCCATGAAGGCCTGAACCAAGGAGTGGGCGTGGGTCCCGCGCGGCTCGATCCCGAGAACATGAGAAAGCCCGACGTTGGACGAGAAGGCCGCCCCACCGATCAACGCGGCGCGTCCGGCGGCGTTTGCGCCGAAGTGGGCGGAACGCCGCAGCCCGAATTCGAGGACGGGTTGGCCCCGGGAGGCTTCTGCAAGTCTTGATGCCTTGGTCGCGATCAGCGTCTGGAAGTTGAGATGGTTGAGCAGCGCGGTCTCGAGAATCTGCGCCATCACGAGGGGGCCCTCGATCATCACGATTGGGGCGTCGGCATGGACCACGCGACCCTCGGGAACAGCTCGGAGCGAGATGCCCTCGAAGGTTCCATTGGCTCGAAGCCAGCGAAGGAAGTCGACATCGAACACGGCCGTGCCTGCAGGGCTGCGCTGAGCAGCGAGGACAGCGATTTCCTCGTCGCCGAACCTGGCCTCCTCCATCCAATCGAGCAGCCAGTCCATGCCGGCGGCGATGCAATAGCCCGCTTGATGGCTTCCGTAGTCGGGATAGCGGCGGAAGAAGTGCTCGAAGAGCGCCGGTCGCTCGTGCAAGCCTCGTTGGTAGTAGGCCTGGGACATCGTGAGCTGGTACTGGTCGGTGAACAGAACCCCTTCGATGAGAGAACGGTCAGGTTGTGGCGCCACCTGGGCATTGTGCCAGCTGCTGCTCAGGCTTCGACGGTGGCACACTCAGGGGATGGATGAAGCTGCATCGCTCCCCTCGTTCTCGCCGGACACGGCGCTTCTCATCGTCGATGTCCAGAACGACTTCGCGGACCCATCGGGTTCGCTATATGTCGATGGTGGAGAGCAGGTGGTTCCATTGGTGAATCAACTGGCCTCTGATGCGATTGCCGCCGGTGCACCCGTGATCCTCACCCAGGACTGGCACCCAGAAGAAACACCTCATTTCATCGACGATGGCGGCGTCTGGCCCCGTCACTGCGTACGGGACACGTGGGGTGCCTCCATCCATCCGGAGCTGTCGGTCTCGGGCCCGGTGGTGCGAAAAGGAACGAATGGCGAGGATGGCTACTCGGGGTTCACGATGCGGGATCCAGTTGACGGCACAACTGTCTCGACCGACCTCGATGACATGTTGCGCAAAGCAGACGTCAAGACCGCAGTTGTCGTTGGCATCGCCCTTGACGTCTGCGTGCGGGCAACCGCTGAGGACGCACTGGCCAACGGCTACGACGTGACCGTGATCGAAGCCGCCACTCGTGCGGTGAACCTGGAAGCGGGCGACGGAGACGCGGCCGTCGATGCAATGCGGGCCGCAGGCATTGCCATTGTCTGAGTCGAGCGCGTCTGAGTCGAGCGCGTCTGAGTCGAGCGCGTCTGAGTCG
>CAZYLX010000854.1:0-2024 GCA_964648595.1 uncultured Acidimicrobiaceae bacterium | reverse complement strand
TCGGTGGACGCGGTTCTGGCCGCGATAAAAAAAATCACGGACAAGCCAGTCATCATCGGCATCGGCATTTCGACGCCGGAGCAGGCGGCCGAGATCGCAGAGATCGCCGACGGTGTTGTTGTTGCGTCCGCCATCATCCGTCGGATGCTCGACGGTGGTTCGACCGACCAGGCGATCGAGTTCGTCGCAGCGCTGAGGGCTGGTCTCGACAGCGTCTGACGCTGTCGGTGTCAACCAGCCACCGGCAAGGGGAAGGATCAGCGACCGTCACCGGTTCGTTGGGTATGCGACGCCTCGCCACCCTCATCGCTCTGGCCCTCGTTGTTGCTTCGTGCTCGACCGACCCTGGGAGCGAGTCAAATGCGCTGCCTGCCGGATCCGACACCGCAGATTCGCCCGCTGTGAGCGAACCGCTAGAGCCCTACGACTACAGCGGAGTCGACTACGACCTCGATCCTGCAGGTTCGGCGTTGCGAGGTGACCGCAACGACGCTGCGTTCCCACGGTCGGTCGTCGATCCCGCTGACATCGTTCGCGGAGGTCCCCCTCCCGACGGCATCCCGTCGATCGACGACCCGGTCTTCAGCTCGATCAGCGATGTCGACTTCATCTCCGATGACAACGAAGCTGTCATCGTCGTCGAGATCAACGGTGAGGCGAAGGCGTACCCCATCCAGATTCTGATCTGGCACGAGATTGTCAACGATGAGGTCGGCGGCGTCCCGGTCACGGTGACCTACTGCCCGCTCTGCAACTCGGCTCTGGTGTTCGAGCGACAGTTCGGTGACCGGCTGCTCGATTTCGGAACATCTGGTGAGCTCTACCAGTCGGCCCTGGTGATGTACGACAGGCAAACGGAGTCGCTTTGGGCTCACTTCACCGGTCAGGGTCTCGTTGGGCACTACGCCGGCGCCGAGTTGGAGCTGGTTCCTGCACAGACGCTCGGATATGGTTCGTTCGTCGAGTCGTTCCCGGAAGGTGTGGTTCTGACGCCTGAAACCGGTTTCAGCCGCCGGTACGGCGAGAATCCCTATGTCGGCTACGACGATGCATCGACCCGCCCGATCGGTGGGTTCATTTCGCAGCCGATCGACGATCAATACAGCCCCAAGGACCGTGTCGTCGGTGTCATCGACGGTGACGACACCTATGCGATCCTGCTGGAGGAGCTCAGCGACGCCGGTGTGGTCGAGATCACGAACGGAGATCGCCAGCTCGTTGTTCTCCATCAGCCGGGCCTCAACTCGTCGCTCGAGAGCGGTGCCATTGCCGGTGGTCGCGATGTTGGTCAGACCGGTGTGTTCTCCGCCGTTGCGGGTGATGGTCAGATGTTGTCGTTCGAAGTGGCCGGGTTGGGCTTCGTCGATGCGGAAACTGGTTCGACGTGGTCGATTCTCGGCCGGGCGATTGACGGTCCGTTGAAGGGGGAGCAGCTCGAGGCTGTTCCTCATCTCGACACGTTCTGGTTCTCCTGGTCGACCTACCAACCCGACCACACGCTCATCACCCCCTGACGCTGCGCGCCAAACCCGGGGCTTGCGGGCGGCTAGGGGGCGGCGTTGCGGTTGACGGCGCTGACGATTGCGCGAAGTGAGGCCGACACGATGTCGGTGTGGATCCCGACGCCCCAGAGCTCGTCTTGGCCGACCTTCATCTCCATGTACGACACCGCACGTGCATCGGCGCCGGCCCCGATCGCGTGCTCGTGGTAGTCGAGCACTCGCAGATCGAGCCCGAGACCTGCTCGCAGTGCAGCGGCAAACGCATCGACGGTGCCGTTGCCCTCGCCCTCGAGGGTCATCTCGGAACCGTCACTGCGCATGACGACATTGAGCCGTGTGCGGTCTTGACCGCCTGCGTTTTGCGAGGTGTTGAACGACACCAATTCGAACGGCTTGGTGATCGACAGGTAGTGATTCTGGAACTCGCTCCAGATCTCGTCGCCCGTGATCTCTTTCCCGGTGGTGTCGGTGATCGCCTGCACCGTCCGGGTGAATTCGATCTGGAGGCGACGGGGCAGATCG
>CAZYLX010000853.1:0-2025 GCA_964648595.1 uncultured Acidimicrobiaceae bacterium | reverse complement strand
CTTGCTTGCCGCAGCTGGGGCGTGGACCACATGGGATCTCTTCCGCCCACTGCCCACAACGGGCTTCGGAGGAAAGGTCCGCTCGATTCTCCCGAACGCAGTGCCCGACACCGGCATCGTCGAAGTCCCCGCCGCTCGCGCGTACCTCACCAGACTCGACGGCGAGATCGTCGCGTTGTCTGAGAAGTGCACACATCTCGGCTGCAGAGTCCCGTTCTGCGACTCCTCCGGCCGCTTCGAGTGCCCATGCCATGGTTCTGTGTTCAACCGGGTCGGCGACTATCTCGCCGGGCCATCGCCACGGGGCATGGACCGCTTCCCCGTCGAGGTGGGTGACGACGGTTTGCTCTACATCGACACCGGCGGCAAGGAGAGCGGTCCAGAGCCAGGGCTTCTCAACATCGACGAGCCGGCAACCGGCCCGATGTGTGCTGGAGAGGGGCATTGATGCGGTACGACGTCGACACCAAACTCGAAGCATCCACCAACAAGGTCATGATGATCGGCTCGGTGCTGATCGTCGCCATGGCGCTCGTTTTCCCGCTCTACCGCTGGTTCGAGCCCAACAACCGCGAAGAGACCAGAGAAGCGCACCTCGCATCACTCGCCGAGTCGGGCCAGACGCTCTGGGGCTTCAACTGTTCGTCATGCCACGGCCTGAACGGCGAAGGCGGGGTTGGTCCGGCGCTCAACTCGCAACAGTACTTGCAGGCCGCCAGTGACGAACAGACATCACAGGTCATCGCTGTAGGTATCCCGGGATCACTGATGAGCGCCTATTCCCAGGACTACGCCGGCCCGCTCACCTCGGAACAGATCAAGGCTCTCGCCACCTACATTCGTTCGTGGGAAGACGACGCTCCCGACGTTCCCGATTGGCGAGACGGCCAGCCTGGCGGGTGATCACGCCTACCCAGGTCAGCGCTGACTTCGAACAGCGCTGACTTCGAACAATTCAGTCCAGCGAGAAGAACTCTAGAGCTTCCGGATTGGCCAGCGCCTCGAGGTTCTTGACCGGTCGGCCGTGCACGACCTCGGTCACGGCTAACTCGACGATCTTCCCGCTCCTGGTTCGGGGAATATCGGCGACGGCGCGGATGACCGCGGGGACATGACGCGGCGAGCATTTCGAGCGAAGGTCCACCTTGATCCGCCGCTGGAGCTCCTCGGTGAGTTCGACGTCGTCGGCGAGTCGAACGAAGAGCACGATCCGGGTGTCGTCATCCCACTCCTGGCCGATGGCAATGGACTCGAGCACCTCGTCGAACTGCTCGACGACGCGGTAGATCTCGGCCGTGCCGATTCGCACGCCAGAGGAGTTGAGCGTGGCATCCGATCTTCCGTGAATGACCATGCCGCCACGATCGGTCCACGCCGCGTAATCGCCGTGAGCCCAGATCCGACCAGGAGCCGAGTACTCGGCCGCCGTGCCATCAAATCGCTCGAAGTACGCCGACCGATAGCGGACGTCACCATCGTCATTCCAGAACTCGAGCGGCATCGACGGAAACGGAAGCGTGCACACCAATTCTCCCTTCCCGCCGGCAGCAGTCATCGGCACGCCGTCGTCGTCGAACACCTCGATGGCCATGCCCAGGCACTTGCGTTGGATCTCACCAGCAACAACGGGGGCCGTCGGGTCACCGGCAACCAGACAACCGCAGAGATCAGTACCGCCCGACATCGACGAGAGATGGACGTCTTCCTTGATGGCGTCGTAGACCCAGGCGAACGCTTCGTGGCTGAGCGGAGACCCGGTCGAGCAGATTGTCCGAACACTGGAAAGATCGTGCGTGTCGGCCGGCAGAAGCCCCTGCTTCATCGATCCGTCCAGGAACTTGGCCGAGACGCCGAACAACGTCACCCCCATCTCATCTACGAGATCGAACAGCGTCGCCGGATGGGGGTGAGCCGGACTGCCGTCGTAGACGACGATCGTTGCCCCGGTCCCCAGGCATGTCACCAACCAGTTCCACATCATCCAGCCACAGGTCGTGAAGTAGAAGACCGTGTCGCCGGGCCGGA
>CAZYLX010000852.1:0-2035 GCA_964648595.1 uncultured Acidimicrobiaceae bacterium | reverse complement strand
GTCGGGATCATCGGTCATGCCGGCGGGCTCGAATCGCATGCCGGTGAAGGTCTCGACGTAGTTCCGCAACGGAACGCCGTACTGAAGGCCGTGGCTCAGACTGATGGCGAGAGCATCCATGATGCCGGCGAGGGTCGAGCCCTGCTTCGACACACGAAGGAAGACCTCGCCAGGCCGTCCATCGTCGTATTCGCCCACAGTCACGAAGCCCTTGCAATCGGCAACACGGAAGTCGAATGTGCGACTCCGACGGTCGCGAGGAAGACGCTCACGAACGGGCTTGTAGACGACCTTTTCGATGACCTCGGCGACGTGTGCGGTCACCGCGTCGGCTGCGGCGGTTGGTGCTTCGTCGGTCGTGGTGTCGCTCGCCTCACCATCGCCCTTCTTCGCCATGCTCAGCGGCTGGGCCACCTTGCAGTTGTCGCGGTAGATGGCGATTGCCTTGACGCCCATCCTCCAGGCATCGATGTGCAGCTGCTCGATTTCTTCGACCGTGACCTCTTCTGGCATGTTCACGGTCTTGGAGATGGCGCCGGAGATGAACGGCTGGACGGCCGCCATCATCTTCACGTGGCCGAGGTAGTGAATCGGGTTGTCGCCCATCGAGCATGCAAAGACGGCGGTGTGGTCCGGGTTCAGACCCGGAGCACCGAGGATGGTCTTGTTCTCGTCGATGTAGGCCGTAATGGCGCTGACCTGGGTGTCGGAGTAACCGAGACGACGCAGCGCCCGAGGCACGGACTGGTTGACGATCATCATCGTTCCGCCGCCGACCAGCTTCTTCATCTTGCAGAGGCCGAGGTCAGGCTCGATGCCCGTGGTGTCACAGTCCATGAGCAGACCGATCGTTCCCGTCGGGGCAAGCACCGTGGCCTGTGCGTTGCGCACGCCGACCGCCGGCACCATCTCGACTGCTGAATCCCAAGCCCGCTGGGCTGCAACCAGGACGTCATGGGGTGCGAGATCCTCGTCGATGGTGGCAACAGCCTCTTGGTGCTGCTCGAGCACTCGGATCACGTGCTCTTCGTTCTCGGCGTAGCCCGCATGAGCGCCCATCCGGGCTGAGGTCTTGGCCGATGTCTCGTAGGCACGACCGGTCATCAGAGCAGTGATGGCTGCGGCATAGGCACGACCCTCTTCGGAATCGTACGGGAGGCCGAGGTTCATCAACAGGGCGCCGATGTTGGCGTAGCCGAGGCCGAGCTGGCGGAACTTGAGCGAGTTCTCACCGATGGACTTGGTCGGGTAGTCGGCTCGGCCGACGATGATCTCCTGGGCGGTGAAGAAGCAGTCGATCGCCGACTCGAATCCGTCGACGTCGAAGGTGTCGTCGTCGTTGAGGAAGGTCAGCAGATTGAGACTGGCGAGGTTGCATGCCGAGTTGTCGATGTGCATGTATTCCGAGCACGGGTTCGAGCCGTTGATCTTGCCGGTGTTCGCCGAGGTGTGCCAGCGGTTGATCGTCGTGTCGTACTGCATGCCGGGATCGGCGCACTCCCAGGTGGCCTGGGAGAACTGGCGCATGAGATCACGGGCCTTGACGGTCCGGACGACCTCACCGGTGGTGCGGGCAATGAGGCTCCAGTCGTCGTCGTCGACGACGGCCTGCATGAACTCGTCGGTGACACGGACGGAGTTGTTGGCGTTCTGGTATTGGATCGAGTGGCTGTCTGCGCCATCGAGATCCATGTCGAAGCCGGCTTCGCGGAGGACACGAGCTTTGCGCTCCTCGGTGGCCTTGCACCAGATGAACTCTTCGACGTCGGGATGGTCGATGTCGAGCATGACCATCTTGGCGGCCCGCCGGGTCTTGCCACCGGACTTGATGGTGCCGGCCGAGGAATCGGCACCGCGCATGAAACTGACAGGGCCGGAAGCGGTGCCGCCGCCCTTCAGCATCTCGGCGCTGGACCGAATACGGGAGAGGTTGACGCCGGCGCCGGAGCCACCCTTGAAGATGATGCCCTCTTCCACGTACCAGTTGAGGATGTCGTCCATCTTGTCCTCGACGGAGAGGATGAAGCACGCCGAG
>CAZYLX010000851.1:0-2036 GCA_964648595.1 uncultured Acidimicrobiaceae bacterium | reverse complement strand
TGAGGGCAGCAAACAAACCGTCCGCGCCGTGGCGGCGGTCGTCGCTGTGGTATCTATCTTCTTGTCGATCTTGACGGTCTATGCCAGGGACACGCTGCTCGACAGCGACGAGGCGGCGAGCCGGGCGGCCGAGGCGGCGGTCACCCCGGAGGTGCGCCTGGTCGCCACCGACGCCATTGTCGACCAACTCGTCGCCATCGACCCTCAACTGTTGCAGGCGCGACCGATTCTCGAGGCCATCGTCAGCGGACTGCTCCAGACTCCGCTCTACGAGGAGATTCTCCGATCGAGTGTCTCCGTGGTGCACAAGGCGGTGTTCACCAACGAAACCGAGGAAATCAAGCTCGACCTCGTCGACCTCGTGCTTCTCGTCAAGGTCTCACTCGCCAAGATCGACCCTGAACTAGCGGCCGCTATACCGGACGAGGTGACCGATGGGCTTATTGAAGTGCGCCTCGAAGAAGCCGTCATCGATGGCGTTCAGATCTCGCAACGAGTGGGATGGCTGGCGTTTGTCTTTCCGGTTCTCGGGTTCGCCGGACTTGCCACTTTCGTGGCATTGAGCGGTGATCGGCGACGGGCCCTCGTCGATTCGGGTATCGCTGCCATCTTCATCGGGGTCGTCGTCCTGCTGCTCGAGTGGGTCAGCCGCGTCTACGTTCTTCGCCTTGCGTCCGATCCGGTAGGGCGAGCGGCCGCGGCCGCAACCTGGGATGTTTTTGCCTGGGACTTGAACCGGCTTGCCCTGATCGTGGCCAGTGCCGGGACGGTGCTTGCCGTGACGGCCGGTACTGGGCTCAAACGGGTCAGCCTCGAGGACCGGGTCCAGCGGCTCTTCTCCAGTATCGAACGGCCGGAATCGACTCGCGGGAGGTGGGTATGGGCCGGTCTGACGGCGTTGGCCGGATTGTTCTTGATCGTGTCCACCGATCTCGCCGTCCGTTTGACCGTGACCATCGTCGGGGTTGCTCTTCTCGTGAACGGGGCGGCCGAGGTGCTGAACCTGGTTGCCCCCGACCGGCCAGAAGTTCAGGGATCCTCGGACCCCGAAGCTGCCGGTACAGCGACCGGTCGGTGGCGTTGGGTGGCTGGTGGGTTGGCGTCGGCTTGTCTGCTCGCGGTCGTGCTGGTCGCGGTTGCCCAGAGTGACGGTGACGGCGTCGTCGAGTCGAGCGGTCCAGGCTGCAACGGCAGTGTTCTGCTCTGCGATCGCCCGCTCGACCAAGTGGCCTTGGCGACCAGTCACAACTCGATGGCGGCCGCCGACGACGGGTTCACCGGCAGCTACCAGACCGTGGGCATGCTCGAGCAGCTCGATGACGGCTACCGGGGCTTCCTGATCGACACCTACTTCGGTCTCAAAGACTCCAGCGGCCTCGTGTTGACCGATCGAGCGCCGGTCACCGCAGAAGAGCGAGAGCAACTGGTGGCTGACGTTGGTGAAAGCGTCGTGAAGTCGGCCGAAGCCCTCCGTGAGGACAATGAGATCGCCGGTGGAACCCGGGATGTCTATCTGTGTCACTCGTTCTGCGAGATCGGCGCGGTTCGCATGGCCGACGAGTTCACCCGGATCAAGAGCTGGTTGGACAACCACGAGCGTGAGGTCTTGGTCTTTGTCATCCAGGACGAGGGGCCGACCGATCAAGACATCGCTACGGTTCTGGCCGAAGCGGAACTCGACGACATGGTGCACACACAAGAGCTCGGTGAACCCTGGCCGACGTTGGGGGAGATGATCGAGTCCGGAGAGCGGATCTGGATCTCCGTCGAGAATGACTCGGGCCAACTCGATTGGTACCACGACGCATTCACCTACGTGCAGGACACCCCGTTCAGTCAGCCGACGACCGCCGATTTCACGTGCGAGCTGAACCGGGGAGAGGTGGACAGCCCTCTGTTCCTGATCAACCACTGGCTCAGCCCGGCCTCAGCGACATCCGCGGACGAAGCCAACTCCCGTCCAGTGATCGAACAACGCCTCACCGACTGCGAAGAAGAACGGGGCTTGTTCCCGAATCTGATCGCGGTCGACTACG
>CAZYLX010000850.1:0-2038 GCA_964648595.1 uncultured Acidimicrobiaceae bacterium | reverse complement strand
GGCTCGGTCGCCGGCACCGAACTCCCGGCGTGGGCGAAACTCGCGTTGCTCGTCGCCATCCTTCTCGCTGCCGGCGTTGCGGCCATCGTGTTGGCCCCCCGGCTGCTCAGTCAGAACAGCCGGCTGAACACGCCGAGGCTCGATGCATGGCTCAAGACGGCCGTGATTGTGCTTTCCGTGGTCATCCTGACCGTCTTCATCCCGGACTGGGCGCTCAAGACCGGTGCTGTCTCCAGGCTGGGCGATTTCGGCCAGGACTTCATCGGCAGTGCATTGTGGGCTGTTGGCCTCTCGGTTGTTCTGGGTGGCCTGTGGTACGCCCACCGCGAGTCTCGAATCTGATGGGCCCACGCATGACAGGACTCATCTGATGCAGCCACTCGAGTTCTACGACCAGAACATTCCCTGCCTCGCTGCTTGTCCGGTACACACCAACGCCGGCATGTACGTCGCTGCTATCGCCGACGGCGACGATGAGCAGGCGTATCTCACCGCCCGCCTCCCGAATCCGTTCGCGTCTGTGTGCGGCCGGGTGTGTGCAGCGCCGTGCGAGGACGCCTGCCGTCGCGGTCAGATCGATCGACCCATCGCCATTCGTGCGCTCAAGCGGTTCGTCACCGAGCAATTCGGGCCGGAAACGGTCGATCCCCTCACCGGCGAACCAAACGACATGTGGAAGAAGGTCGCGGCCCCACCAACGACCAGCCGGCCGCAGAGCATTGGCATCGTCGGCGGCGGGCCCGCCGGCATGGCCTGTGCCCACGATCTCCGGCGCCTCGGCTACGCCGTGACCGTCTACGAGGCCACCGACCGTCTCGGTGGCGCCATGTGGCTCGGTATCCCCGAGTATCGACTCGACCGATCCGTTCTCAACGCCGATCTCGATGCCATCGTTGCGATGGGCGTCGACGTCAGGTACGACACCAAACTCGGTGTCGACATCACCCTCGAGGGCCTCCGAGAGGAGCACGACGCCGTATTCCTCGGAATCGGGGCAACGCTTGGTCGTGGTCTCGACCTCGAGGGCGGAGACGCCGACGGGGTGTTCAAGGCCATCGAATTCCTCATCAACATGAACCGCGGCTTCGACGTCACAATCGGTGAGCGAGTGTTGGTGATCGGTGGTGGCGACGTCGCCATGGATGCGGCCCGAACCGCGTTGCGGGCAGCAGACTACGACGACAAGAAGGCGGCTGACCCAGACACAGCAGGAGCGGCTGACCCAGACCCAACCGGAGTGGCGGAAGGCGATCGGCCCAGCATGACCGAAGCGTTCGACGCGGCCCGAACCGCTCAGCGAGCCGGCGCCAAGCAGATCACGATCATGTCCCTCGAGTCTCGCGAAGAGATGCCGGCTCACGACTTCGAGGTCGAAGAAGCCGAGCACGAGGGCATCGAGTTCGTGAATCGACGCGGGCCATCGAAGATCACGGTCGCCGACGGAGAGGTCACCGGCCTCGACACGATCGGTGTTCGCTCGGTGTTCGATGCCGAAGGCAAGTTCGCTCCAGACTTCGACGCCGATGATGTCCGCCACATCGAGGCAGACACGATCATCCTGGCGATCGGCCAGGCCATCGACCTCGACTCGCTCGGGACCCAGGGCCCGAACATCAGCCCGCGGCGAACCATTGAAATCGACTGGGACACCGGCGCAACGTCGCTTGCCGATGTCTGGTCGGGTGGTGACGCGGCGAAGGGGCCACGCACACTCATCGATGCAATCGCCGACGGCAGAAGAGCCGCCACCGACATCCACCAGTCATTCGGTGGCGACGCCGAAGAGGCTGTCGCCGGCCACATGGTCGAGCTTCGTCAGTTCCATCGACTGGACGATCTCTACGATCGCTCCGACCGTGTTGATGTTCCAACGCTCGAGACCGGACGTCGTGTCGGCCTGGCCGAAGTCGAGACCGGCTTCACGCCGGAACAGGCTCGTTGCGAGGCGAATCGCTGCCTTCGCTGTTTCGCCAACATCCTGCTCGACGTCGACACCTGCGTGCTGTGCGCCCTGTGCTCCGACGTCTGCCCCGTGGAT
>CAZYLX010000849.1:0-2039 GCA_964648595.1 uncultured Acidimicrobiaceae bacterium | reverse complement strand
TGGAGGGAGAACGTGCCTTCCTGTTCGCCGGCCAGCTGGGGGCGACCCAACGAGTGATCGAACACTCCATCGAACGAGCCAGGAGCCGCGAACAGTTCGGCGCCGTCATCGGATCGAATCAGGCCGTATCGCATCGCATCGCCGACATGAAGCTTCACCACGAGACCGCCCGGCTCCTGGTCTACAAGGCAGCGGCACTCAATGACCGTGGCACGTCGGTGGGCATGGCAGCGGCACTGGCCAAGTTGCAGACCTCCGAGATGGCCGTGACGACTGCGCTGGAAGCGGTGGCACTCCACGGAGCCGAGGGCTACACGACCGGGCTCCCGTTGGAGCGAGAGCTACGCGATGCGATCGGTGGCCTTGCCTATTCAGGGACGTCGGACATCCAGCGCATGATCATCGCTCGACTTCTACGGGTCGATGCGCCGCTACGACGAGGCAGGAATGCCCAGTCTGCGCTGCGTCCAAAGAACGAAGCCGAGACGAAGAACTCGGGGGGCTCGACAAACGAGCGCCCAGAATCGGGAGAACACCCATGACCCACCGCAGAACACCCCGCCGTATCGGGCGATGGCTCTCGACACTCACAACGGCACTCGTGGTTGCGGTGACGACGCTCCTCGCAGTGAACTCTGCAGTCAGCCCCGCAGGCGCGCACGCCGGGGATCAGTCCTATCTCTATCTCGACGTCAGCGATCTCGAGCTCGCCGGGCGGGTCGAGTTCCCTCTGAGCGACATCGAAGACGTTTTCGGTATCGATTTCATCGACGACTCCAGCGACGATGACACGCTGGCCTTGATCGACCAGCGCCTCGCAGACTTGCAAGCGTACGCCGACGAGCATCTCACGATCACCACCGCGGACGGTCGGGAGCTGGCCGTCAGCTTTGACGGCCGCCGCTTGCTGTCGACGGACAAGTTCGATCAGGACAACAACTATCTGTGGTTGACGTTCGAGCTCTCTGGCTTCGACACCCCCGCACCTCGCGCCTTTGTCATCACGTTCGACCCGTTCTTCGACGAGATCGACGGGCGAGACGGTTTGATCGTGATCGAGAACGACGTGGAGGGCGGCATTTACAACAACGAGGCCGACTTCCTTGTTGCCTTCGACTCCAACAATCGGACGAAGGACATCGATCTCGGTGATGCCTCTTCGCTGAAGAACCTCACGGCAAGCATCGAGCTCGGTGTCGACCACATCAAGACCGGCCCTGACCACGTGCTGTTCGTCCTGGTGCTCTTGATTCCATCTGTGCTCATCTTCCGGAACGGTTGGCATCCGACCAACGGCTTTCTCAGTTCGCTGTGGCGAATCTTGAAGATCGCGACGATGTTCACGCTGGCCCACTCGATCACGTTCTCTCTTGCTGGTCTGGGGATTCTCCCGCTGCCTCCCTCGAAGTTCGTCGAGGCGATCATCGCCATCTCGATCGCGATCGCTGCGGTACACAGCATCCGCCCCGTCTTCCCGAACAAGGAATGGTTGATCGCCTTTGCCTTCGGGTTGTTCCACGGAATGGGCTTCGCGACCTTGGTCGAGGGACTCGACGTCAGCCGTTCGACACAATTGGTCTCACTGCTCGGCCGCAATATCGGCATCGAGATCGGACAGGTTGGCGTGATCGTCGCCTGCTTCCCAGCCCTCTACTTGCTGCGTCGCACGCGCTTCTACCTGCCGTTCCTCAAGGTCACGGCTGTTGTGATGTCGGTCATCGCCATCGGTTGGATGGTCGAGCGTTTGGCCGAGTTCGATCTCGGTATCAACGGCATCGTCGATCCTCTCGTCGTGCTGCCGCGGGCGGCCATCGTCCTCGTGGCACTCACCGCCATCGCCTTCGTCATCTTCAAGCGAGAGGAAGCGGCCGGACGCCTGCTGCCAACGCTCGACGAATTGGAAGAAGCACCCGCCGAGGAGCGGATCCCTACACTCGCCGGGTGACCCAATCGCTGGCCGACGAGACGTTCCCCGATCTCATCGATCGGGCACGCATCCTCGTCCTATGCCCTGGAAAGTGCCGGCGCCGCAGTCGGCG
>CAZYLX010000848.1:0-2039 GCA_964648595.1 uncultured Acidimicrobiaceae bacterium | reverse complement strand
ATGACGACGACGAGCTCGCCTTCGTAGTCGCAGAAGTCGCTGCGCATCTCGACATAGGCGGTCGGTCCGACCAGGCATGACGGGAACTTCGTGAACACCAGGGCCGTCGTTGACACCTCGATGCCGCCCTTGTCGGCGTGCGCTTGGTAGTTGAGGCCGACGGCAAACGACTTTTGTGGCCGGGGAACCGGCGGACCGAGTGTCGCCTCGGAGACCCGTCCTGTCGGCTCGTGTTGGCCCAACGTGGCCGACAGCTCGGTCAAGCGCTGCGAGATCGTGATCGCGACCATCGGATCGGCGTTGCTCGGATCACCGGTGGGCTCGGCTAGATCGAAATAGTGGTCGCCGTCGACGAGCGCTGCCCGCCCGGCGACGTTGGCGAGTCGGAATCCCATGACATTCCTCCTTGTCGCTCCGAAGCGTGTCACCCGGATGCCTGCGCCGACGCGACGCCCAACACCGACGCCATCACGGATCGGAGCGAGGCGCTCGGATCTTCGGTCATGTCGTCGGACCGCCAGGCGACGATGCGGTCGGGTCGAACGAGCACGCAACCACGATCCCCGACCTCACGCCGTTGCGTCCACTGACCCAGGACATCGTTGACCTCGAGGCCGAGCGAGATCCGGACTCCTGAGATCTCGACGCCGATCTCGGCCGAGACTTCTTCGGCTGCCGTCAACCATGCGCTGCCTCCGGCTCCGGTGATGAGGGTGAAGCGGTCGTATGCGCACACGTCGATCGTCGACACCTGGACGTTGCCGATGTTGAGCCACGCGTGGGGTAGCGGGCGTCCCGGCCGGGTCGAGGGCTCGTAGAACAGCTCTTGATCGCAGCGTGCCGGGGCTTCCGGTTCGGGTTCGGAGACGATCGCTCCGGATTCGTACTGCTGGCCGAGCTCGACGCCGTGGGCGTTGAACTGTCCGTCCATCAGGTCGAGGGCATCGAACAGTGCAGCGCGCTCGGACTCGCCGTCCGGTCCGTAGAGCTCGTCGAGCCTGGCATCGGCCTCCTCCTGGGTCATGTCGGGTCGGATGCCGATGAGGCGAACCACGTCGTCATCTCGTCGACGCTCCGGCTGGCGCGATCGATGACCTGGCGGCCGACCGGCTGTCGCTCGGCGTCGTAAGAGTCCAGGAGCTCGTCGCCTGCGGATCCTCGGAGCACCATCGCCAGCTTCCAGACCAGGTTGTAGGTGTCCTGAATCGAAGTGTTGCTGCCGAGCCCGTTGGCCGGCGGGTGACGGTGTGCGGCATCACCCGCGATGAAGAGGCGCCCCTTTCGGTAGTGCGATGCGACGAGGTGGTGGAACTCCCATGGGCTGACGTTCTTGATCGAGAAGTCGACGTCGTCTGTGCCGATCGCGGCGCGGACGCTGTCGATGACGGCGGACTCGTCAAGATCGTTCGCCGAGAGTTCGGGACGGAGGAAGATGGTGCTCCACTCGTCGTAGGGCTCGATGCAGGTCCAGATGCTGACCCAGTCCTGGCTGCCTGGCGTCACGGTCACGAACAGCGCGCCCGGCCGGTGCGCTGTGTACGCCGCCAGATCGGCTTCGATCCAGACGGTGATGGCATGTCCGAGACCGGTCTCGCCTTCAAACTCGAACGCACCGTCTCGGCCGACGACCGTCTTGGCCCCGTCGCAACCGATGGCGTAGCGCGCCGTGACCTCGAACGCCGCGGAGCCGTCGCGGGGTCTGACCAAGGCTCGCACTCCCGTCGGGGACTGATCGACCGAGACGACCTCATGGTGCAGTCGGATGTCAGCGCCGAGTTGGCGCGCTCGGTCGAGCAGGATCGGCTCGAGAACATGCTGCGGGATGTTGCACATGGCGCTTGGGCTGGCCGACCGGTAGTTGCCGATTCGATCATCGCCAGTTCCCCACGTCATTTTGCGCGACAACTCCCGGCCGGCAAAGGACGTGGCGAACACTTGTTGGCCCATCTGGTGGTGGGGCAGCGCACGGGCCTGGACCTCGTCTTCGATGCCGAGGTCGCGCATGATCTCGACGGCGCGCTGATTTGTGATGTGAGCGC
>CAZYLX010000847.1:0-2044 GCA_964648595.1 uncultured Acidimicrobiaceae bacterium | reverse complement strand
CGCTCGGCGAGCCAAGCCATCACCAGCCCCTATCTGGAGCGAGCGATGCCGCCGATCGAAATGCTGGATGAAGCGGCGCTCGCTCAGATCGAGGAGAACGCCGAAATCATCATGAGCGAGGTCGGCATTGCCTTCCAGGAGACCCCTGAGGCACTCGATCTCTGGCGCGATGCCGGAGCGACGATCGAAGGCGACGACCTCGTGAAGTTCCCGCGCGGCCTGTGCCGAGAGATCGTCCAGGCCAATGCTCCCGCTGAATTCATCCAGCATGCTCGCAACCCGGAGCGCAGCGTGCGGATCGGGGGCAACAGCACCGTGTTCGCCCCCAACTACGGGTCGCCGTTCGTGACCGACCTCGACAACGGCCGACGCTACGCCACCCTCGAGGACTTCGAGAATGTCGTCAAGCTGACGTACATGCTCCCCTACCTCCACCACAGCGGCGGGACGGTGTGCGAGCCGGTCGATGTGCCGGTGAACAAGCGGCACCTCGACATGATGTATACCCATCTCAGGTATTCGGACAAGCCGATGATGGGTTCGGTCACCGCACCGGAACGGGCCGAGGACTCCGTCGAGCTGGCCCGCCTGGCCTTCGGCGGTGATCTCGAGGATCGCACGGTGCTCACCAGCCTGATCAATGCATCGTCGCCGCTGCGCTGGGATGCAACGATGCTCGGCGCAGCAACGGTGTACGCCAGAGAGAATCAGGCTTGCATCATGTCGCCGTTCATCCTTGCCGGAGCCATGAGCCCCGTCACCGTGGCAGGACTGTCGGCGCAGGCCTTGGCCGAGGCATTGACCGGCATGGCCTACTGCCAGCTCGTTCGACCGGGCGCACCGGTCATCTTCGGCACCTTCGCATCGTCGATGTCCATGGCCACCGGAGCGCCAACCTTCGGAACGCCCGAGGCGGGCCAGGCCATCGCCGTCATGGCGTCGCTGTCCCGACGACTCGGTGTTCCGTTCCGCTCGGGTGGCCAGTTCACGTCATCGAAGGCTCCCGACGCCCAGGCGGCATACGAGTCGGCGTCGACCATCCTGCCGACCGTGTTGTCCGGTGTGAACTTCGTACTCCACGCCGCGGGCTGGCTCGAGGGTGGCCTGACGCTCAGCTACGAGAAGCTCATCATGGACGCCGACCAACTCGGCATGATGGAGGTCTACGCGAAGGGCATCGACGTTTCGGAGAACGGCCAGGCAATGCAGGCCTTCCACAGCAACCCTCCCGGTCAGCACTTCCTCGGCAACGAACACACATTGGCCAATTTCGAGACGGCCTTCTACCGCTCGTCGATCGCCGACAACAACAGCTACGAGCAGTGGTCAGAAGAGGGTTCGCTCACGGCGGCCCAGCGAGCCAATGCGCGATGGAAGGAAATGCTGGCGAGCTACGAAGCACCGGCGATCGACCCCGCTGTCGACAAGGCCATGCTCGACTACATCGCCGGCCGCAAGGCCGGAATGCCAGACGAGATCGGCTGAGCGCGACCTCTCGGATGCAGAACTGGGGCGGGAACATCGAGTATCGGACGTCGACCGTGCATCGGCCTGCCACGTTTGATGAGCTCCAAGAGGTCGTTGCCCGATCTCGCTCCGCCCGAGTGATCGGTAGCAGGCACTCGTTCAATCGGCTCGCCGATGGCGAGGCCTTGATCGACCTCTCGCTCATGCCAGTGGATGTGACGATCACCCCCGAGGCGTTGACGGTGACAGTCGCCGGGCATGCGTCCTACGGCCACCTTGCCGCCGAGCTTCAGGCCAGAGGCCTGGCGCTTCACAACATGGCCTCGCTCCCCCACATCTCGGTGGCCGGTGCGGTGGCAACGGCGACCCATGGATCCGGCGTGGTCAACGGGAATCTGGCGACCGCGGTCCGGGGTATGGAGATCGCGCGAAGCGGTGGCGGGGTCGAGTGGGTTCGCGGAGCGGATCTGGCTGATGTGGTGGTCCACCTCGGTGCGCTCGGTGTGGTCACGAGGCTCGAACTCGCTGTCGAATCGACCTACGACGTCGGCCAGACCGTGTTCGATGGCCTCGAATG
>CAZYLX010000846.1:0-2052 GCA_964648595.1 uncultured Acidimicrobiaceae bacterium | reverse complement strand
TGCAGGAGCGGGAGCGGGAGCGGGAGCGGGAGCGGGAGCGGGAGCCGGTGCAGGAGCGGGCTCCGCCGCTGGGGCAGCAGCGGGGGCCTGAGGAGCGGCAGCGGGAGCAGCGCCAGCAGCTCCGACGACAGCCAGCACAGTACCGACATCGACCGTGTCGCCTTCTGGTACGCGGATTTCGGTCAACGTCCCGGCAACCGGCGAAGGAACCTCAGTGTCTACCTTGTCGGTCGACACCTCGAACAAGACCTCGTCCTGCCCGACCTCTTCGCCGATGGCTTTGAACCATCGAGTGATCGTGCCTTCGGTAACCGTTTCGCCCAGCTGGGGCATTTCGATGTCAGCCACGGTGGGTCCGACTCCTCTGTTGTGTTCTGGTCTGTTGGGTAGTTGATCTTCGCGGATGTGCTGATGGAACGCTTGCGTAGATTTCGGACTGAGCTCAGCCGTGGAGCGAGCGGCCGGTCATGGCCAGCACACTCTCACCGAACAACTCGCTCATGGTCGGATGGGGCTGCACGAACTGGGCGACTTCATCGACCGTTGCTTCCCAATTCACGGCCAGATAGCCCTGGCCGAGTTGCTCGGTGACCCAGGGGCCAACCATGTGGACACCGAGCAGCTTCCCGCCAGTCCCGTCGGCCCGTTTCTCAGCGACGATCTTCACCAATCCTTCGGTTTCACCGACGATCATGGCTCGGCCGTTGCCCGAGAAGCGGTGCTTGGAGACAAGTACGTCGTAGCCCGCTTCCTTGGCCTCTGCTTCGGTCAGCCCCGCGAACGCGACTTCTGGGTGGCAGTAGATGCACCACGGCACCTTGTCATAGGCGACCGGAATGCCGTCTTCTCCGAGGATGTCGGTGATGGCCAACATGCCTTCTGCGAACCCGATGTGAGCCAACTGAGCCGTGTCGATCACGTCGCCAACGGCGTAGACGCCAGGGACCGACGTGCGGCAATACGCATCAGCGACGATGAACCCTCGTTGGTCGACCTGGACCTGCGTGGCATCGAGACCGAGCGTCTCGGAGGCGGGCCGGCGACCGATCGAAACAACGACCGTGTCGGCGGTGACCTGCTGGTCTTCGCCGAAACTCACGGTGACGCCTGCGTCTGTGGTCTCTTGACCAGTGACCATCACGCCGGCGAACACGTCGATGCCCCGCTTCTTGAACGATCGCTCGACAGTCTTGACGATGTCGACATCGCAGTTCAAGAGAATGCTCGGTGCGGCCTCGATGATGGTCACCTTCGAGCCCATGTCGCTCATCATGGAAGCGAACTCGCATCCAATGGCCCCACCGCCGATCACAACGGCGCTCCCTGGCAACTCGGGAATCGAAAGCAGCTCGTCCGAAGTGACGATCCGACGTTCGTCGATTGGGAATCCGGGGATCGTTCGCGGGACCGAACCGGCGGCAAGAATGACCGCGTCACCGCTGATCGACACGTCACCTGAAGACCCACCCGAGATCGAAACGGTTTGATGATCAGCACCAAGCGTGCCGACGCCGTCGAAGATCGTGACCTTACGCTTCTTGAGAAGACCAGTGACGCCGCCAACCAGTTGATCGATGACACCTTGTTTGCGCTTGAGCGTGACGGACCAATCGATCCCGGTGGTCTCCGCCGTTATGCCGAAGATCGAAGAGTGGTCGATGGTGCGCTTCACCGATGCGGTCTCGAGCAGTTCCTTCGCCGGGATACAGCCGACGTTCAAGCAAGTACCTCCGAGTTTGTGCTTTTCGATGATGGCGATGTCGAGCCCTGCTGAGGCTCCATACAAGGCTGCCGCGTAGCCGCCGGGGCCGCCGCCGATGACGACGACATCGAAGTGCTGCTCGGACATGTGCGGCTCCTGGGGAGGTTGCGAGAGGACCGTCGCTGCGAGCGACCCGGCCGACTCTACCGTCACGGCCGAAGGGCTGGCGGGTTCACCCGGCAACGTATGCCCATGCGCCGAATGAGCTAGCGAAGGAGCAGGATCTGGATAGCGAACGCGACCAGAATGAGCACGCCGGTGGCAAGCGACAGCAGCAGCAACACTCGGGT
>CAZYLX010000845.1:0-2057 GCA_964648595.1 uncultured Acidimicrobiaceae bacterium | reverse complement strand
CCTGGTTCGTGTTGACGCACCTGCTCGGGTATCCGACCGTCCGCAACTACGACGGTTCGTGGACCGAATGGGGCAACCTCGTCGGTGTCCCGATCGAGCGGTAGCCGCCGGGTCCAGAATCCAGCCCGTTGCCCAGCCGCTACCGTCCTTCTCCGGTCGCCGCCGAAATCGGTGGGACGAGCAGGGAGCGGGCAGTGATTCAGGGAGTCATCTTCGATCTTGACGGGACGCTTGCGGATACGCTCGACGTCTGCATCGAGGCGTTCCAGTATGCGATCGCCCAGCACACCGGTCGTCGGCTCAGCCCGACCGAGGTTGTCGCCCTGTGGGGCCCCACTGAAGAAGGCGTGCTGCGCGAAGCGGTCGGTCCGGAGTGGGAGCAGTCGGTTGAGACGTTCCTCACCGAATACGAGCGGTTGCATGTATCGGTTCCCGAGCCATTTCCCGGGATCCGGGCTCTGCTCGAACACCTTGTCGACGTCGGTATCCCCATCGGCGTCGTGACTGGCAAGGGCCTACGAAGTACCCGAATCTCGCTCGAGGTGCTCGATATCGAAGGCTTCTTCGAAGCAGTCGAGGCCGGATCCATCGACGGCGCGGTCAAGGCAGAGAAGATCGCCCACATCGTCAACCAATGGGGCGTCGCGCCAGAAGCGGTGCTCTACGTGGGCGATCATCCGCACGATGCGGTCAATGCGCACAGGGCCGGCACGCGCGCCGTCGGTGCAGCATGGTCTCACCACACCGACGTCGATGCGCTGCGCCGCTCCAGGCCCGACGAGTACTTCGACTCCAGCAACGAGTTCGCTGCGTGGCTCAAGCGGCAGACGACACCGGGTCGAGCAGCCGCGCCGGCCAGCCTGCTAGAAACGGAGCATGATGTCTGAACAGCTCGCCGATCGAATCGTCCTCGTCACCGGTGCGTCCGGGATTGCCGCCTCGGGTGCTCGCCTCTTCGCGCGAGCGGGCGCGTCCGTGTTCATCGTGTCGCGAACGACAGACAAGTGTGAGCGACTCGCCGAGGAGATCAACCGAGACGGTGGCCTTGCAGCGTGGGCCCAGGCCGACCTGACCGTCGAGGCGGACGCCGACGCGGCGAGTGAAGCGTGCCTCGAGCGGTTCGGGCGCATCGACGGCCTGTTTGCCGTTGCCGGTGGGAGTGGTCGACGGTTTGGCGACGGTCCGATCCACGAGATGGATCTCGCCGGTTGGGAAGCAACCTTGAAGCTGAACGGCCATCCGGCCTTCCTCGCCGCTCGCAACGCGGTGCGCGTCATGCGTGCGCAGGACCCCAACGGCTCGGGGACGCGCGGATCGGTTGTCATCGTGACCAGCGTCCTCGCCGCCCATCCGGTCCCGTCGCACTTTGCCACCCATGCCTACGCTGCAATCAAAGGTGCCGAGGTGTCACTGACCACTGCCATGGCCTCGTACTACGCGACCGACGGAGTTCGAGTCAACGCTGTTGCCCCGGGTCTGATCCGCACGCCTATGGCTGAGCGGGCGGCCGACGATCCCGTGATCTCTGCGTACGCCGCACGCAAGCAGCCGCTCGCCGGCGGACTGCTCGAACCCACCGAGGTTGCGGCCGCCGGTCTATTCCTTCTGTCTGATGCCTCTCGCCACATCACGGGTCAGATCCTCGGCGTCGACGGCGGCTGGGCCGTGACGGAGGCGGCGCCGTGAGTCGTGTACTTCTCCCGCCAGCCATTGCCGACACTCGGGTCATCCCCGTCCTGCGGGGTCTGACACCGGCCCGTGTCGCTGAGGTCGTCGATGTGCTGGGCGCAGCGGGGATGAACGTCGTCGAGATCACCATGGACAGCCCGAACGCGATCGCGTCGATCGAGGCAGTCGCCACCAATGGCGTGGTGGTTGGCGCCGGCACGGTGATGTCCGTGGCCGAAGCGGACGGTGCCGTTGCCGCAGGGGCAACGTTCCTCGTATCTCCGCATACCGACATCACCACCGTGTCGTGGGCCGTCGAGCGGGGCATTCCGATGATGCCGGGCGCGTTCACGCCGACCGAAGTGGCCGCGGCCTGGAGCGCTGGCGTG
>CAZYLX010000844.1:0-2059 GCA_964648595.1 uncultured Acidimicrobiaceae bacterium | reverse complement strand
GGAGAGGTCGCCGTCCTCGACACCGCGATGATCGTCCGAGACTCCGACATCCTCGTGTATGCCTACATCGGCGAGAGCGACCCCTACGGGATCACGAGCAATCCCCACACCGAAATCTGGCGACTCGACGTGGACGTTCCTCCCGAGAGTGCCGAGGTCGCCTTCGATTTCTCCACCCAGAGCCTGTGCGAATGGTTCTCAGCTGACGAGATCACACAGATCGTCACATCCACCTACAAGGAATGGGGAGTGCTGCCATTGCCAGGGCAACTGGCGCAGTCCCAAGGGGTCCTAGGCCAAGCGAACGTCTACTGCGACTGGGGCGCTGGTTCTGGGTCATTCGTAGCCCTGACAACCGACTTAGCGCGACCGCCTGTCGGACCGTTCGAACCACACGTCGCCCTCGATGACAGCGTCCGTGTGTCGATCCAGAGCGACGGGACCTTCATACTGACGGACGGACTCGATGCTGTACTCGTCGTCGATGGCCACGATGAACAACTGTGGTTCGGACATACAACACCGGACAGCCTCGACGGCGACGTAGAGATGATCAACACCGTTGGACTCACCATCGCCAACGAGATGCTCAAACGAATGGGATGGATAGAAACCGAATGAACCGACCATCACCCGCCCATAGGGGAGCATCCAGCTTCTCGGTGGCGGGGTGGGATACCAGAGAGGTGTTCTGATGCACCGTCTACCGAATCTTCTTCCAGTAGTCGTGGTTCTGTCACTTGTGATGTCGGGATGTTCGTCGAGTGACCCGACCGCATCCGACGAGTATGCGGCACTCGAACAGGAACTAGCTCAAACGAGCCAGGAACTAGCCCAGGCCGAGACGCAACTAGCCGAAACGAGCCAGGAACTAGCCCAGGCCGAGACGCAACTGGCGGAGGTCGACGCTGAGCGGGATGCACTGGCGACGCAGGCAGCCACGACAGCCGAACGGCATAGCAAGGCCAGCGCCACCCAAGCCAAACTCATCGCAATCATTGACGACCCATACTCATTCGGGACAGAGGAAGAGGTTCTGGACCTAATCGATGAGCTCGCAGTGCCACTCGTGCGCTACGAGGACACCGCATGGCCGCCGCTGGGACCCGTACAGGAAGGCGACTGGCGAACATCGTGGCGCAACACAATCTTCCACGAAAACCCCTCCACCGTCACCACCTGGCGCACATGGCTCTCCGAGGACGGCTCAACAGGCGGTTCGCTGTTCATGTGGCAGGGAACCGACGTCACCGGAGAGCCTTTCTGGCTCCCAGGCATCGAATTGAGCACGTTCGATGAAGACGGTCTCTACACCGAGTGCATCGTCTACTACCCCTACACCCGCTCCGAAGTTTGGGAAATCGTCGGTTGGCGTGGTTGATGCCAGGGTCAAACGACCCGCCCATATCGGCACCTACGGGTGGGCAGAACGAGCGGCGCATGCCGCCCAGAATGTCGGATATGGGCGGGTGACTATGGACGGATCGCCGGTTGCTTGGGACGGTCCTTTGAAGAATGTGTCTTTCGCCTGTCGTGCAATAGGCGTGTTCGAAGGCACTATTGGGTGACCCATCGAGTGGGATGGCAATGCAGCAGCAGGTGACCTATCCGTCAACCGAGGAGTACGCCGAGTTTGCGCGACGCCATGAACCTTCACTTCGGTATGCGCTCGTAGCGCAGCTTGGGTATGAAGCAGGTCGTGAAGCGACGCAGGATGCGCTGGTGTATGCGTGGGAGCATTGGGATCGGATACGGTCCGTGTCGAATCCGGGTGGGTACCTATTCCGAGTGGCGAAACGCCGTGCTCTGCGCCAGAGGGCGACCCGAGGGTCTGTGGGGTTGGATCTCCCGGGCTCCGATTCTCCTCGGATCGAGCCGAAGCTCGATGACGCTTTGCGGCATCTCTCGAAGCGGCAGCGTGCGGTCGTGTTCCTTGTAGAGGGTCTTGGGTTGACCTATCAAGAGACGGCGGATCAGTTGGGTATCTCGCGGTCGGCGGTCCAGACACACTTGGAGCGGGCCCTTCCCAGGCTCCGCAGCGACCTGGGGGTGACACTCG
>CAZYLX010000843.1:0-2063 GCA_964648595.1 uncultured Acidimicrobiaceae bacterium | reverse complement strand
GAAACCGCAGGCCATCGCGCACCCGGCCTGGCTGGAGATGCACACGGTCGAGCGTTCGGGGTAGTGCATCAGCACAGACTCGACCCGGGCACCTCCCGGCAGCTCCCACAATCGCTTGACGGTCATGCCGTCTGCCGTCTCCTGTCGTGCCGCTGGGGTGAGGGCGGGGGCAAGTGAAGTTTCGAGGGTCGCCCGCAGGGCCTTCGGCAGGGTCGAGATCTCGCTCGGCGGCAGGCCCTGCTCGTGCATGCCCTTCCACACTTGGTCGACGCGGTAGGCGGGCTGGCCAGACAGCAGGTCGGCCAATGCGTCGCGGTCGAGATCCCACGGGGAGGTCATGTCGACTCCTCGCCGGGCCCGGGTGTTGCCCAAGCCTTGTCTGTTCTCACGATGTCGAACCCGAGCTTTTCGTAGGTTCGGATGGCCGGCGCGTTTGTTGCCTCGACGTACAACATGCCGGTGGTCAGACCCTGCCCGTGAAGCCACTCGAGCCCGGCCGCAGTCATACCAGCGCCGAAGCCTCGGCCGTGGACCGAGGGGTCGAGGCCAATGGCGTAGATCTCGCCGAGGCCGCGATCGTGGTGGATCTTGGTCCAGCAGAAGCCTGCCAGGCGGCCGTCGTGTTCAAAGAGGCGGATGCCTTCAGGGCTGACGCCGGGCTCGGCCAACTTGTGGGCGAGAGCGTCCTCGTCGAGCCCGCCCTGGTCGGGATGGCCGAGAAATGATGCGTTGTTGAGCAGACGCAGTGCTTCGTCGTCGATCCCGGGTCGAAAGGGGCGCGTGGGGAGGGCGTCGATCTGGACTGGAAGCGGGCAGCGCATCTGATGCAGCGCTCGCACCTCCTGAAGACCATGGTTCGCAGCGACCTCTTCGTGCCATGGCATGGCCGGCTTTCCCCACACCTCGATGTCGGCATCCCTGGCGAGGGGTTGTGACCGAAGCCGCTTCAGCATTGCCTCCAGAACAGCAGTCGGGTTGCGCTGATGATGGTCGGCGACGAGCGCTTCGAGATACAGCGTGTTGTTGTCGGTGAGCCCGCCGAGGAAACCGATGGGGTGGCCATCACCGGTGGCCACGACGCCGGCGAAGTGTTCGGGGAAAGCATGGAGCGACTCGACCCAACGGTGATTGAACCGGTCGTCACCGAGGTCGAGCGGGAGTGCGTGATGGAGAAGGTGGCGCGCTGCATCGACGGTCATCGCTTCATCTGCAGCTACATCGACGATCTCGATCACCGGGGGAGTCTACGGCTCCGGGCGACAGCCCTCCCTCGCCCGAGTTGCCACTGCCAAAGGCGAGGTAGTCTCGGCGTCGATGGCACGACCACGAACCGCCAACGGCCGAGCGCGTAGGACCCACGAACTTCTGACAGGGGAGTATCCCGAGGCGGAGTGTGAGCTCGACTACGAGTCGCCGTTCCAGTTGTTGATCGCAACGATTCTCTCGGCCCAGGCAACCGATGTCGGGGTCAACAAGGTGACACCTGGGTTGTTCGCCCGTTTCCCCGACCCCGACTCGCTGGCCGAGGCGGACATTGGCGAGGTCGAGCAACTGATCGGAACGCTCGGGCTGTTCCGCAACAAGTCGAAGAGCATCACTCGGTGCGCGCAGCAGTTGATCGAGCGGCACGAAGGCGAAGTGCCGACCAGCTACGCCGACCTGACCGCGTTGGCCGGAGTGGGCCGCAAGACAGCCAACGTCGTTCGCAGCGTTGCGTTGGGATTGCCTGGCTTGCCCGTTGACACCCACGTGTTGCGGCTCAGTGGTCTGCTGAATCTCACGACCGAAACCGATCCGGTCAAGGTCGAGATGGTGTTGAACCCCATGGTTCCGGCCGCCGAGCGAGGTGAGTTCTCGTTGCGAATGATCCTGCACGGTCGGCGGGTCTGCATCGCGCGCCGCCCTCGTTGCGAGGACTGCGTGTTGGCACCGTTCTGCCCCTCGAGCAACGTTCCCGGCTAGTCGCACATTCCAGGGCGACTAGTCGCACATGAGGTTCGAACGACGTTGGTGAATCTTTGGTACGGGTCCCCCAACGCCGAGATGACGCGAAGTAGCTTTGC
>CAZYLX010000842.1:0-2063 GCA_964648595.1 uncultured Acidimicrobiaceae bacterium | reverse complement strand
GGCTGGGCCGGACTGCTTGCCCTCCTGCTGGCTGTCCCCTTCACCTACGCACTGTTTCTGCTGGTCCGTGCAGCGCTCAGCGAAGCCTGGCTGGGCGCGATCGCAATGTGCGCTGGGCTGATTGTGTTGTTTCCGGCCTACATGCTCAACATCCTTGTTGCCTCCAAACTCGAGCCACTCTTCGATGAGTTGGGCGAATCAGCGACTGATCCGATGTACATCTTCTACGAGTCCAACGCTGGTCTGGCTTCGCTCATGTTCCTCCTGGGCAGCGTTCTCACCTTCTCGATCGCGCCATGGCTTCTCTCAGTCGCATGGTTGCGAACAACAACCACGCCACGTTGGGTCGGATGGCTCGGCGTCTTCGCAGGAGTGACCGGTCTCGCCTGGGTCGGCATTCTTGCCGACGAACCCGGACCGTTGCAGCTCATCTGGATCATCAACGCTCTGGCCAACACCGTGTGGATAATCGCAGCCGGAACTGTCATGACCAAGTTCTCGAAGCCGATGCCAAACACCGCCACTTGATCGCCATGTTGAGAACGCCGCACCGTCCAATCAGTCGCCACATGTCCCACTCAGAATCGCGGGGCTGGATTCGTCGTCATGGCCTACGAGTCCGGGCTCGCCCAGCCCGGATCGAACCAGCCGTAACAGCCCAGGCCGAGCGCCCTTCTCACTGACTGTCATCGGCGGGCCGCGACCAGGGTGGGTCAACCTTGGCGTACCCGGCCGTAGCCGATGTCGACCTCGAGATCGACGATCACTGTGGCGCCGGCGCCGCTGTCTGACTGTGCATTGAGCTCGTTGTTGAAGCCGTCCTCAGATTCGCCGAGAACGTCGAGGTCTCCGGCTGTGAGATCCCCGGTGACGTCGTAATCCACATCAGCGGGGAGCAACACCTGCGCGAATCCGATGCCATGGTCCACCGTGATGACATGGGTGCCCGGCGGGAAATCAACGTCACGCAGATCGACCTTCAACGACCCGATGCCGAAGCCGTAGTCGTGGTCGAGTTCGGCGAACGTCGTCGGGTGGTACGTGCGATCGCCCGTTCCGTCATCGAGGTGAGGAATCGTGATGGCAGCTGCGGTGGCCGTCACGACCAGCCCAAGCGCGCCGAGCCCGAGAAGAATGTTCCGACCCCACCGGGGGGATCGATCGCCGGGAGCCGACACCTCGTCGTCGAGGACTTCGAGATTGTTCGGATCGTCAGGGATCCTCGGATCTTCGGGCATTTCGGGGTTGTTCGGATCGTCAGGGCTGTTCGGATCTTTGGGGATTTCGAGATTGTTCAGATCGTCGATGAGGAGTGTCACGGCTTCGTCTTTCGTGGGTAGGTGTGTTGCCACCAACCTAAGAAATGGCCCTGCGTCTGTCGTCCGGCGAAGTCATGATCGTGCGCCCTGAATCCGATGGGCTTCGAACGAAGTGTCTTCATCCCTTTGGGGGAACCCACGTCAGGCGAGACACGACGGTCCTGGCGTCCTTCACTGATCGCGAAGACCTCGAGTCGAATCATTCCGTCGACCGCAGCGCGAGGCCCGACGTCGCCGACAAGAATGGCGTGATGCCGACGCCGCCTGCAATTTATACGGTCGGCTTCGAATGAGTTGACTAGAGGTTGTCCGTTTTGCGCAGATAGGTCAGAGCGATCCATCCGGGGAGGATCGGTAGCCAGAAGGTGACGAGTCGGTAGAGGAAGACGGCTGGTACGACGATGCTGGTCTCTTCGACGGTGCTGAGTGCGGCGATGAGGGCCGCCTCTGCTGCTCCGAGCCCGCCTGGCGTCGGAGCAGCGTTGGCGACTGCGCTTCCGGTGAGAAATAGCAGAGCGACGAGCGGGAGCGAAGCGGTCGAGCCGAAGGCTTGGAGGCTGGCGATCATTGCGACGACGTAGAGCAGGGTGATCGCGGCTGATCCTCCGAACAAGAGGAAGAGTCGAAGGGGGTCACGGATAATGATGGCGAAGGAGTCCGATCCCGATTTCAGCTGTGGGACGATATAGGCGTTGATGAGTCGGCGCGTCGACCGAATTGCGATCGCGGCCGCAATTGTTCCGC
>CAZYLX010000841.1:0-2064 GCA_964648595.1 uncultured Acidimicrobiaceae bacterium | reverse complement strand
GTTCCTCGGCGAGACCTTCACCGGCATGCTGGCGTTCCGCCTGGCCGGGCGAGAAGATGCCGCCGTTGGTCGCCTTGAGCGATACACCTCGATTCGTCGCAAGACCGCAGTCCGGGACACCGTGCTGCAACAGACCATCGACGGCATCTCGTCGTCAACGGCCGACATCACGATCGGGCTCATGCTGCTCGTACTGGTGCCTGCTGTGCGATCCGGAGAGTTCAGCGTCGGTGATCTTGCGCTGTTCGTTGCGTACTCCACGCAGCTGGGCGAGCTCCCGAGATACATCGCCCGCATCATCACCTCGCGGGAACAGGCGATCGTCTCCTACGGACGCATGGGTGAGATGGTCGCTCCTGGTCGAGTCGCCGATGTGCTTGCCGCTCGGCCCGTCACCATCGAGCCGAACGAGGAGATGTTGCGCCGTGATCCTGATCCGGTTCGTGTGCCGCTCCAGAGGTTGGAGGCCCGAGGGCTCACGGTTCGATACCCATCGAACGGCGAAGGGGTGAGCGACATCGATCTCACCTTCGAACGAGGCACGTTCAACGTGATCACCGGACCTGTGGGTGCAGGGAAGTCGACGCTTCTGCGGGCCCTCGTCGGACTGATACCTCTTGACGAAGGCTCGCTCCACTGGAATGGAGAAGCGATCGACGACGTGGCGGCATGGTTCGTGCCGCCCAACGCCGCACACTTGCCGCAGATCCCGCGGCTGTTCAGCGAGTCGTTGGCAGACAACATCACCCTTGGTCGCGACCCCGATGAACTCGAGGCGATCCTGGCGCTCACGACGCTGCGCGATGACATCACCGACATGCCAAACGGTCTCGGAACGATGGTGGGAGCGCGTGGGTTGCGCCTGTCCGGCGGCCAGGCTCAGCGAGTGGCGACGGCGCGAAGCCTCCTGACCCATCCTGAGCTCTTGGTCGTTGACGACCTCTCGAGCGCTCTCGACGTCACGACCGAACGCGAACTCTGGGATCGCCTCCGAGACCTCGGGTCAACAACCGTGATTGCCATCTCGCAGCGCCAGCTGGCCATCGACCGTGCCGACCAGCTCATCACCATGGCCGGTGGTCGGGTCGATTCGATCGATCAGCGACGTCGCTAGACGCGGCTGGGGCGCTCGAGGAGATGCGAGGCGTAGAAGTCGTGGACGAGGCGGAGTCGTTCGACGCGATGCTTCGGCGATCCGCTGCGCGACAGCTCGTGGTTCTCGCCCGGGAATCGGGCGAACGTGACATCGACCGCGTTGCGGCGAAGCACGGCGAAGAATTGCTCGGCCTGTTCGATCGGGCAGCGCCAGTCTTCTTCTGAGTGGATGATCAGGGTTGGCGTGGTCACGTTGTCTGCGACGTTCATCGGTGAGATGGCCCGCAGTGCATCCATCCCTGTGTGCCAGTCTGCGTCGAGGAGCATCGGGAGGAACCAGCTCCCGATGTCGCTCGTGCCGGCCATGGTCTCCCAGTTGGTGACCGCCCGCTCGACGAGCGCGGCTTGGTAGCGATCGGTGTTGCCGATCGTCCACGACGTCATGAATCCGCCGTAGCTTCCGCCACCGATGCCGATTCGGCTGGCATCGACGGTGTCGAGACCAGCCAAGTGGTTGGTCAGCGCCTCGACGTCGTCTGAGTCTTTCTGGCCGAGTGCTCCTGTGATCGAACGGGCCCACGCCTCGCCATAGCCGTCGGAGCCTCGAGGGTTGCCGGCGATCACCGTGTAGCCATCGGCTGCCGCCATTTGGAACTCGTCGAAGAAGGTCTGTGTGTAGGCACTCATCGGGCCGCCATGGATGTAGATCAGGCCGGGGCCGGGAACGTCGTCGGCAACAGATGCCGGTGGGCGGATCAACAGCGCCTCCACCTCGACCCCGTCTGTCGATGGAACGGAGATGAGTTTGGGAACGGCCAAGTCGAGCTCGGCCAACAGCTCGTCGTTGAGCGACACCAAGACTCGATTGCTTTCGCCGATGAATTCCCACAACTCGGCTGGCCGTGTCGGCGTTGCGACCGCAGCGACGACTCGGTTGCCGCCATCGGCAACGTCGAATGCGCTGATGAC
>CAZYLX010000840.1:0-2066 GCA_964648595.1 uncultured Acidimicrobiaceae bacterium | reverse complement strand
CGACATTCCAGCGTGCGCTCAGCTCTTCGATCTCGTGGCGCGTGCAGAGATCACGGATGAACCGTTCGACCTCGTCGCGGTTCTCCAGGCTCATCAACGCGTCGAACAGCGCTTCGGTTGACGGTGTCTTCCAATCGTCGGTGCTCTCGGCTGCCATGATGTCCCCTTCTGGTGTCAGGAGCGTAGGTGTATTAACGTCCTAACACAATACGACAGATTGGATTGTTGAGATGCAGGTGATTCCGGCGGTCGACGTGCTCGGAGGTAGGGCCGTCCGGCTTCTGCGAGGGGACTACGACGAGGTCACGCACTACGGCGATGACCCCGCCGACATGGTGACGGCATGGGCGAGAGAGGGGGCGCAGCTAGTCCATGTCGTAGATCTCGCAGGGGCTCGTGATGGAACGCTCGATCGAGAGCTGATCGCCCGGTTGGGAGCGCTCAAGGTCGACATCCAGTACGGCGGAGGGATTCGTAGGGCGGAGGCAGCAGCCCTGGTTCTCGAAGCCGGCGTGTCACGGGTCGTTGCCGGGAGCGTGCTGCTCGGCGACGACGTCCGACAGTTCGTCTCCGGCATTCCTGCCTCGGCGATCGTCGCGGCGATCGATGTCCGCTCGGGTCGAGCGAGGGGGAGTGGATGGCGAGACGACGGCATTGACGCCGACGAGGCGCTCGAGCGGGTACTCGACCTCGGCGTGACGTCGGTTCTCGCCACGGGAATCGAGACGGACGGCACCATGCACGGTCCGGACCTCGAACTTCTCGAGCGGTTCAGAGTTGCTGCACCGGGCATCCGCCTCATCGCTTCGGGAGGAGTCGGAACCCTCGGCGATCTCGAAGCCGTCTCCGCGATCGGAGCCGACGCGGTGATCGTTGGCCGCGCACTCTATGAGGGCCGATTCAGTCTGTCCGAGGCCATCCGACGAGCTTCAACCGGATGATGGCAATGTGGCGTTTGCTCCACGGCGCGGCTACGAGAGAGGCCCCGGTTCCCACCGGGGCCTCTCTCAGTCGTATTGCGGTAGCGCGCTGCGCTGCCGTCTACTAGCTCTCTTTGCGGTACTGCCCGACAAGCGTTGCGCCACCGAGGATCATGGTGCCGGTCAGGACCAGCGCCAGTCCGGCGAAACCGAAGCTGCGAAGCTGATCGTTCGCGACACCGGTGACCGGCAGCGTCTCCGAAGGCGCCGACGTTGTTGCCGGCACCTGGGTCGTGGCTGGCGCTTGCGTCGTCGTGGGCGCAGCCGTGGTGACCGTCGTGTCGAGGATTGGGTAGACGAGGGCCGTGTCGGTATCGGTTACCTGCTTGTCGTACGGTCCCGTGCCGATCGCCGTGGCCTCGTTCTCGAAGATCTGGCGGCCGTCGTGGTCGAGGTTGGCAATCGTGCAAGTGAACGAGATTCTCTCGTCGACTGCAAGGTCCTTCACCGGCCGGGCGCACGTTGAGGAAGGATCGACGGCGATGGCGCGGTCGTCGGTGACTTCGACGTCAGTGAGGGGTACCGGGCCGTTGTTGTGCACGGTGATCGTGAACGTCCCAATTCCGTCCGCTCCGTAGAACTCGGGCGTCGCCGTCTTCACGATGTCGATCGACGGGTCCGGCGGCGTGAAGACGTTTGTGATCGTGCAGACGGCGGACTGCCCGTTGCTCAGGTTGATGGTGCTGCCGGATGACGGCGCCCCCTCGTTGACCGAGCAACTCCACGAGCCAGCGGTGTAGTCGTCAGGTCCGCCCGACTCGGAGAGTCCGTAGTCGACGCCACCGAAGATCGTGGAGAACGATCCGGAGCCGCCGGAATTGGAGAAGTTGCGAGCGTTGTTCGGCGAGGTCGCTGAGGCGGAGAGCGTCCAGTCATCGGCGACTGCTGGGCCTCCGTCGACCACCTTTGCCAGCTTGAGGGTAGGCGACGTCTCACACGACTCGCTGGTCCACGTCTCGTCGAACGACGCTCCGTTTGAGCCATCCGGGTCATTGTGGGCGATCACGCGGACTCGAAGCGAATGGCCTTCGGTCGGGTTCCACGAGCCGGTATCTGCATAGTCGGTACCGAAGTCCGCGGTATCGG
>CAZYLX010000839.1:0-2067 GCA_964648595.1 uncultured Acidimicrobiaceae bacterium | reverse complement strand
CGAGTCAGTCTTCGTTGCGGGCAACATCGGTTTCGCTCTCTGGTACTTCCGGCGCTTCTCACGCACGATCTCTCTGGCTCTCGAGCGGCCCACCGACGAACAACAGCACGAGATCACAGAATGCGTACGACGCCTCCCGGCCGCGTTCTGGACCGCGTTCCTCGCCTTCCTCATCGCTGCGCCGTCCACAGTGATGCTTAGCGCCGAATGGTTCGCAGACTTCGACCCCCGGCCCGAGGACTGGTTCCGCATCCACCTCGTGGCCCTGATCGTTTCGATAGTCGTGGGGTTGCCGATCTTCTATCTGATTTTCGACCTGATCGGGCGGGCGCTCGGTGACCTCTCGATTCGCCGACCGGTACTGACGATCCGCACCAAGGTGTTCCTGATCGGAGCGCTGGTCCCTCTGCTCATGGACACCCTTCTCGTTCAGTACTACTGGAGCCGCACCGGTTTCTTCACGTGGGAGACATTCGGAATCTGGCTCGCTCTCGAGCTTGCGGCGCTGTATGGCACGTTGATTTTCGTGCGCAGTTTCGGTCAGTCCCTTCGACCCCTCGAGGAGTATGTGTTGGCCGATGGACCACCGGCGATGGCCGAACGATCGGCCCTGACCCCGCAGTCGACCGATGAGCTGGGCGTGATCACGAGCCGCTTCGCCGAACTGCTCCAGCAGCAGAGGATCCTGGAGGAACGGCTGGTGCATTCTGGGAAGATGGAAGCAGCCGGGTATCTGGCGGCCGGGGTAGCCCACGACTTCAACAACCTGCTCTTCGTGATCCTCAGCTACGCCGAGCAGCTGCGTATGGAGGTGCCTGACGAAGACTCGCAGGCCTTTCCACTCGATCAGATCACGACCGCGGCCCAACAGGCGACCGCTCTGACCAAGAGACTCCTGGCGTTCGGGCGCGGGCAACCCGTGGTCTTCGCCCCAATCGATCTGAACAAGGTTCTCGGTGACCTCACTGGTCTCCTCCGGCCGCTCGCCGGCGAAGACATCGAACTACGGCTAACGCTCAGCAACGACCCCGTGGTCGTCATGGCCGACCGCGGTCAGCTCGAACAAATACTCTTGAACCTCGCTGCCAACGCTCGCGACGCAATGGTGGACGGCGGCACGCTGATCATCGCTACGGATCGAACAACGTATTCGGTGGCTGGCCATGACACGGCAATGGGGGTCCTAACCATGGCCGACGATGGTGTGGGAATGGACGAAGCGACCCTCGCTAGGGTGTTCGAACCCTTCTTCACCACCAAGGAGATCGGCACCGGCACAGGGCTCGGCCTGGCCACGGCCTACGCCATTGTCGCTCAGCACGATGGCACGATCAGCGCCTCCAGCGCCCCCGGCGAAGGCACCGCATTCACAATTACTCTTCCCGTGACGGACACTGAGGTGGTCGCACTACCCGCGGCCGAACGAACTGCACCCATTGGTGGTGGCGAAACAATCCTCCTGGCCGAAGACGAGCAGGCCGTCCGAGAGCTGATGACGGCCTGCCTCCGAGAGGCGGGATACCGGGTCCTCACGGCGGAGAATGGGGAGGATGCCGCACGGCTGTTCTCGGATCACGAGGACACAGTTGACCTTGTGGTACTCGACGCGATCATGCCGATCATCAACGGGCAGGAAGCGTACGAGCAGATACACAGTCGCCGTCCCCAGATCCCGGTCTTGATGGTGAGCGGCTACTCCGGTGGAGTGCTCGACAACAAGCGTGGCTCCGACCGTGACATTCCGATGCTCGACAAACCATTCACCTCCCACACCTTCCTCGCGAAAGTCCGGGAACTTCTGGACTCTTCCCCTTGAGAGGTCGAAGACAATCTGACCACGGGTCAGTCCTTGCTGACCACCAACGCGCCCGACGATCGAACAACGCAACACAGCCGCCGCCGGTTCGAACGGCGCTGTTGCGTTGAGGGACCGGGTCAAGACCCTGTGGGTGCCCGATATTCGGTCGTGGGCGCTGACCAGGCACGATGCCCCGCATCCTGGGTCCTCATGTTTCGCATCCTCTACCGCTTCCTCACGTCGTTGGCGCGGCTCGCCGCGCGCTCTGG
>CAZYLX010000838.1:0-2074 GCA_964648595.1 uncultured Acidimicrobiaceae bacterium | reverse complement strand
CCTAGAAGCCGGGGTCGCCAGTGCGATCCAGCGTATTGATGAGGGCCTTTGGCAGCCGTGCTCGGCCGGCCGCCTTCTGGGGCGCAGGTCGATTGGCCCGGGTCCGTCTCACGGCGTACGAGCCAATGCCCCGGCCGAGCTTCCCCAAGGTTGCAATGATCTCCCACGCCCCAGGGATCGGGTCGTGCGCGTCGAGCCCGAAGGTGGTCGCCGGATAGGTCCGATTGTCGCGGAGCGCCCGGGAACCATGGGTTCGAGCCAGCTGGATATATGCGCCCACGGCCCGAGAGATGAACACGTAGCGCAACCCGACCCGGTACGGCTGGTCCCGTTTGACGGGACGATCGAGCGCCAGGTCCCGGATCTGGACAGGGAAGTTCATCCCGGCCCGAATCGACAGGTCGAGGGTGCCCCACAACCGTGGATTGATCTCGATCAGCTTGTACCGACCATCCCGCGGGTCGTACTTGAACTCGATCTGAGCGGGGCCATTCCAGCCGAGCGACTCCAGTAGTGCCCGGGCGACTTGCTGCAACTCGGGCTCGTGTGTGGTGATGTTCACTGCACCCACCCCGCCGCCAATCGGGGTCATGAGCTGTCGCACCTGGGTGATCATGTTGACCACCTCACCCCTCTTCGCCACAGCGCAGGCGTCGTGGATGAAGCCTGGAATGAACTCGGTTATGACGGGCCTGGAGAAATCCTCTGTCGGAACTCGGGCAGTAGTGGACTCGATCTCCAGGTACGCGCGGACGAGCTGCTCTGGATTCGTGGCGTATCGGAGGCCTCGTGCGACTCCAGATCCCGATCGGGCTTTCACCACGACCGGGAACCGGATGTCCGCCGGAATAGCGCTGGGATCGGGGGCGCCCAGCCAGGTCCACACCTTCGGAGTCGCGATACCCAGTTGCTCGGCATGAGCCATCGTGGCTGCTTTGTCGTTGGCGAGTCCGAAACTCGCCAACCCTGGGGTGAGATGCCCAACCGCCAGGTCATTGGTGTGGTTGGCTACGAGCCAGGTCGCCCAGTCACCGACCGGAACAACGACGTCGTATCGGCTCTCGGCGATCAGTTCGAGCAGCTGCTCTCCGAAGGCGCTCAGGTTGGGCGCTGAGGCGCCGGACACGGTGAAGAACGAACCGGCAGCTCGGGTCCAGACGGCGACATCCCTCCGAGTTCCCCGCCAGGCAAGGTCGCATGTGTTTCCTTCGTTGGATAGGGCCTTGATCAGTCCGGTGGTGAGCGAGCTGGGCTGGCCGAGTACGAGTACCCGCGCTCTCAATACATCATCTCGGGGTCGGCGTAGTTCTCGAACTCGAGCACGTTGTTCGAGGGATCATCCAGAAAGCGTCGCTATTGGGCACCATACGGTTATCCCACCTCTGCCTGGCTGCTAGCAAATCCGACCGGCTGCGCTTGTATCCAATAAAGAGAACAGTCGCGAAGGGTTGCCGTGGAGCTGGTGGGAATCGAATCCTCGACCCCCTGCATGGTGACGCGACAAAGCCCCAGCGCCAGCGTCAAGAACGCTCTGACCAGGGCTCATGCAAAGCGTGTCTGAGGGGGACTTGCACTCACCTCCCCCACCCGGCATCCAGCGTCGTCGTGATGCAGCGGTCGACCGAGTGGGTGTCGGCATCAGTTGTTGGGGCGGTCACATCATTCCCAGTTCGAGTCGAGCAACATCGGACATACGCGAGGCGTCCCATGGGGGGTCGAACACGAGGACGACCTCGACCGTTTCGATGCCGGGCAGTGAGGCGACGGCGTCGTGCAGGTCTTGGCGCATGATGTCGCCCATGCCGCAGAAGGGTGCGGTGACTGACATGTCGATGTCGACCCGCTTGTTACCGCTCGGCAGATCGGACGGTTCGATCCGGTAGACCAGGCCGAGTTCGACGATGTCGACGGGGATTTCCGGGTCATACACCGTCGCCGCTGCTTCCCAGACTGCCTCGATGCTGAACTCACCGATCGCCGCGTCGGCGCCGGTGGAGCGTGCCTGCGGCGGGCGAACAAAGCCGAAGTCGACCGAATCCTCTGGTGTCAGTCGCGCCATCTATCCTTCGCGGGT
>CAZYLX010000837.1:0-2075 GCA_964648595.1 uncultured Acidimicrobiaceae bacterium | reverse complement strand
TGGAGCCGGCCGGCAAGTAAAATCGGGCCGCCGGAAAGCGGTCACGACTCAGAGGAACGGACAGCCTTGGTGAAACGCAAGACATCCCCCAGCCCCATCCGCCTCAGAAGGGGCAGCCTTCTCGACAAGTACCGCATCGAGGCCCACCGACTCGGCAAGCACAGCACCGGCAGCAAACTCACCGATGTCGAGCGGCGTCTCCGGCTCTGCCAGGCCCGGATCGAGCTTTCCGAGCGGCAGCAACGATTCGACAAGCATCGAAGAAATCTAGTTGAACCCTATTCGGGCTGACAGCTGGGGCACCACCAGACGTTTCTCCCGTCGATGTCCGCCGCCACGATCGTCTCGCCACATCGACGACACGACTCCCCGGCGCGCTTGTAGACATACAACCGCTGGTCCCGCTTCAGATCGTTGCGCTTCTCGGCTCCGAACTCTGCGGGCTCCGTGGTGACGATCCGACCGATCTTCTCCCCCGCCTTGAGTTCGACGACCGACTGCTTCCACAACTGTTGGACCGTCTCGCTTGGGACCTCTTTGGATCGGATCCACGGATTCAATCCGATCTGGAACAGCAACTCGGAGCGGTAGATGTTGCCGATCCCGCTGATCACTTCCTGGACCATCACCGATTTGCCGATCGGAATGCTCCGCCGCTGGAGCAAGTCGTAGAACTGATCGCCACCGTCGCGACGGTTCTGGATCGGGTCTGGGCCGAGGCGATCACGAACCTCCTCGGCCTCCCATGGTTCCAGCACCTCGCACTGATTCGGGCCCGCAAGGTGGAGACGGTCGGTGTCGGTATCCATCAAGACTCTGCAGTTGGGCGAGACAGACAACGGTTCTTCATCGGGAGACGGGAGCTTCTGTACTCGGAACTTGCCGAAGAGGCCGAGGTGGATGTGCAGTTCGTCGCCGGAGTCGAACCGATAGAAGAGGTGCTTGCCCTTGGCCTCGATCGTCTCGAGCAGCTGACCGTTCAGACGGTCGGCCCCTTCACGGAACCGGCCCTGGGGCGACGACATCGCGACGATGCTGCCATTGAACCGTCGGCCTTGCAGCCGAGCCGCTCGGTGCAACACATGACCCTCAGGCACCGGATCTGGCAATCTCCGCGAGCGTCGCCCGGCGAGCACCAACGGCAATGCTGAGCATCGGGTTCGCATGGGGCAAGGCAGGCAACACGGAAGCATCGATCACCGTGACCGTTGCTGCGACAGAACCGATTCCGCTCAGCGAACACGCGTGGTGCTGCACCGGCGAGGGGTCGGGGCTGAGCGAGATCTTGCTCACTCCTTCGAGTTCGCCGAGCCAGCGCAGCGCCTGCGTGATGCCCGCGATCAGCACCTTCTGGCGATCGGGTTCGAGGGCCGTCACGATCAGTGCGGCATGGCGCCGCCCTTCCTCGCTGTCGCCCGTGTGATCGAGGACAAGCATCTGGAGATCGACGGTGTTCTCGCTCAGTCCGGTGACCGTCCGCAACATGTGCGAGCTCGGCGGCCCACCAACGGATTGCAGCGAGGGATCCAGCTCGGCGATCACGGCGGTCGATGCGTGATTCATCACTGGCCCGACCTGAGAACTCTTGATCAGCCCCGAGGCCACCAGCAATGCCGGTGAGCCGACGACTCCCGCCGCCACGAAAACGTGTGACGCTTCGATCCGTTCGCCCGCCGTCGTCTCGACCGAAGGCGTTTCGCCAGCGACCTGGATTGTCTTCACGGATGTCCCGTGTCGGACGTCGATGCGGTCGTCGAGGAACGCGTCTGCCGCGGAAACTCGCTGGCTGCCGTCGGTGGCGATCGACAGTGGCGCCCATCCCAGCCATCCCGACAGTCGGGTCGGGGTGGCGGCGGGGAACCCGCGACGCACCAACTCCCCGACGGCCGCCGTGAACGGCCCAGGGTTGAGCTCGCGGTTTGGCCAACGTTCGAGCACCCACTCCTGGTGCTCGGCAGCGTCGTTCCAACCCCAGCGCCTGGCGTCGAGTGGTTCGACACCGTCGAGCACCATGCCATTCACCGCAGAACCGCCCCCACTCCCCCGCCCTCGACGCGGCAGATCGGGAAACCACC
>CAZYLX010000836.1:0-2079 GCA_964648595.1 uncultured Acidimicrobiaceae bacterium | reverse complement strand
CCGAGCTCGGGGCATTCTGTGAGCGTCTCATGGAGTGGACGGGCAACGAGCAGTTGTCCGAAACGGTTGCCTGGCTCGTCGGCACACCATTCAGAATTGCCATGATCATCGTTGGGGCAATGTTCGCCAACCGACTCGCCCGCCGAGGTATCAGGCGGGTTGTCGCCGGCCTGCAGTCCGATGTCACAACGAATCTGGTGTCCGATCAAGGGGCCCATCGGTCCGAAGAACGAGCGAGGACCATCGGCACCCTGTTCCGCAGCGCGTCATCGACCGTGATCTTCACCGTCGCCACCATCCTCGTGCTCGACAACCTCGGCCTCAATGTGGTGCCGTTGCTGGCGTCGCTCGGCGTCGCCGGGATCGCTCTCGGCTTCGGCGCCCAAACGCTGATCGAAGACCTGATCTCAGGAGTGATGCTGGTGATCGAAGATCAATTGGGCGTCGGCGACACCGTCGACGTCGGCGTCGTCAGCGGAACCGTTGAGCGGCTCACGCTGCGGTCGACCGTGATTCTCGACCCGAGCGGAGTGCGTTGGTACGTGCCAAACAGCGAGATCCGGCGCGTTGCCAACGAGTCCCAGCACAAATCTCGAGCCAAAGTACAGATCGGCGTCGCCTACGACTCCGACCTGCCCCGCGCCTTGCAGGCCCTCCACCATGCTGCGGAAGAACTGGCAGCGGAGGCCCGTTGGGAGGAGGCAGGAATCGAGGACGTGCCCCTGCCGTTCGTGGCCGAGCTCGGCGACAACGCCGTCGTGGTCGAGGTCCACGTGTTCATCGACGCGGCGCACCGCGGCTCTCTCGAGAAAGCGTTACGCGAGCGTCTTGTCGCCACGACCGCAACATCTGACGTCACGCTCCCCCACGAGCGACTCGACGTATGGCTTCAGGCCGACTCGCCGTCGGTAGCTGTTCCGCGGGGAGACGACTAGCGGTTCGACCGAGGCAAGCCGACATCCGCTGATCAGCAGAAGCAACGGAGCCGAATTCGGATATCTCCCACACGCTCTGGTCATTATCGTTTCGCAGTGATCGAAGTTGTTCGGGAAATCAACAGGGAGCCGGGAACGTGCAAGATCTCAATCCCAATCGTGCCAAGGCACTAGCCACCATCGCCTACCACTTCATGTACCCGCTGGTGGCGGACTATTGCACGATGTATCGCCAGGCGGTCGACACGGCATCGCCGAGCTTCGGTGGTGGGTTCGGAGAATGGCGGCACACCGCCGGCAACGTGGACCGCAAGGACAGTGTCGGTCGCCCCCGAGAGGCCGTGGTCCGCTCGTCGGTCTGGCTCGACCTCCGATCCGAGCCCTGGTGTTTCGCAGTCGGCGAGATTCCCCCGGAGGTTCTCTTCACTGTCCGCTGGTTCGATCTCTGGGGGTTCCTCCTCGACGAAGAAAGCATGGCCGGGCCCACCGCCGGTCCGAATTCGGTCCTCGCTTCGGCCCCGGTCCGTGTCCACCACATCCCGCCAGAGATCGATCGCATCGTGTCTGGTGAATCGAGCTTCATCGAGATTGTGACCGAGAGCCGTTGGAGTGACCCGTACGCCCTTCCAGGAGAACTGCCCGGCGAGCCCGACCTCACCCTCGAGCCGGTGAGCACTCAGCTCAACCAGCCGCCGCCCGAACCTGCACCGGATGTGTGCTGGTGGAAGTGCCACGACCGCACCGAAACCACAGACGAGTTCTGGTCGTGCGCCAACTCTGCACTCTCGCTGGTCACGGCGAACCAAGACGACCGCCAGATCCGCGACCGCATCGCCGAGATCGGCGTCGTCGCAGGCCGTCCCTGGGACGCGTCGGCGTTTCCAGCAGCTGTGGGCGATGCGATCGGCGAGGGGATGGACGATGCGATAAGCGATCTCATGGAGGCCGCAGCCGACACAGATCCTCGCCACCTTGCTCGGTGGCACCGCGAGGACATGGATCGTGACTATTTCGGGCGAGCCTTGCAGATAATCGGCGCTGACCACGGCATCAGGGCCTGAACGCCAAAACAGCAGCGGGGCGCCCGTCGCACGTGATGCAACGGGCGCCCGGCGAGGCCCTGATTGTGAGGGCGCGTCAAACG
>CAZYLX010000835.1:0-2091 GCA_964648595.1 uncultured Acidimicrobiaceae bacterium | reverse complement strand
ATCTCTTCCACCGTCGTCTCCCCGGTAAGGAGGTCTCGTCGATGGCCACCTCGAGGGTGTCCAGATAATCCTGATCCTTGGCGTCACGGACAAAGAGCGGGTCGCCAAAACACGAATCGAGGCCCCGGATCGCATAGTAGCGGCCCCTCTTCTCCTTGAAACTCCCATCCTGCATGCCGGTGAGATTGGTGGCGGCGAGATTCGCACCGCACAGGTTCGCGCCGGTGATGTCGGCGCGCAGGAGATTGCTGCCCGTGAGGTCCGCCGCGTTGAGGTTGGCGTTGGAGAGATCGGCCTCCTTGAGGTCGGCCCCCATGAGCCGTGCGCTCCTGAGATCGGCATTTCGAAGGTCGGTTGCCTCGAGATTGGTACCCGAGAAGTCGGCCTCGATGAGGCAGGCATCCGTTAGAACCGCCTTGTAGAGCGCCGATCCGGTGAGCACCGCGCCAGAAAGATCGACGTTCCGCATCGCGGCCATCTTGAGGTTGGCGCCGGTGAGATCGGTCTGAAACAACTCAGCGTCGGTGAGGTCCGCCTCACCCAGGTTGATTCCGGTCAGATCCATTTCACTGAGGTCTTCGCCGGAGAGGTCGGGCCGCACACCCGGGTTTGCGCGGCGCCACTCGTTCCACGGCTCAACACCTTCGGCGAGGATCTCGATGTGTGGTCGGTCAGTCATGATCTGCTGCCTCTGTGGATGGGCCCATCACTGACAGGCCGGAATCCTGGTTCATCATCGGGCCATGATAGCCCGTCCCAGCTGGCACGCCATCTCGCTATCGCCAAACAGACTGATACAATCCAGCCCCAGAACGTGGCCCATGACCGACAGTCGAAGGCCCTTCAGAAAGGGCATCGTGGAAGGGTTGGCCGATGACTCGCCGAAAAAAGATCACCCTCGCTGTGGTGTTCGGCGTGCCGTTGCTCGCCGTCGTGACGCTTCTCCTCTACCTCCGATTCGCCGACCTCAGCGGTTGGCGCGACACGGTCGCCGAAAAACTTTCGGAAGGCCTCGGCCGTGAGGTCCGGATTTCCGGTGATTTCAGACCCGAGATCGGTCTCACCACCCGGCTCGCAGCCGGCGAGATCACGCTCGCCAACCCCGATTGGTGCAGTGACGCCACGATGGCATCGATTCACCGACTGGTCTTCGAATTGGATCTATGGTCGCTGGTATCCGGTCCGCTCACGATCCACAACGTGGAGATCGAGGGCGCCCGTGTCCTGCTTGAAAAGAACACCGATGGTCGGGCCAACTGGGATTTCGACACCGGCGCTGACTCCACCCCCTCGAGCGGGCCTCTCGAACTGGTATTGCAACACGTACGGGTGGACGACCTGCAGCTGACGTTCCGCGAGCCCTCGCGCTCAGAGCCCCTGAACGCCGCAATCACACACTTCGAAAGCACCGAGGATGACTCGGGCATGCTCGAGATCGCGCTCGACGGCACCATCGATCATCACGACGTCAAGGTCTCCGGGCGGCTCGGCACCCTCGTCGGGCTTCTCAACGCGACCTCACTCGAGTACGACCTGGCTGGTGAAATGGACAGCGTCCACGTTGCCAGCAAGGGCACCATCAAGGATCTGAAGACTCTCCACGGTGCCGATGTCACGGCCGACGTTCAGGGCGACGAGCTGTCGGACCTCCACGGTCTTGTCGAACTGCCACCCGAGTTGACGGGCCCGTTCAGCCTCTCGACCGCCCTGTCACCGACGGCTGGCGGTTCGGACGTACGGCTCGACGCCAAGGCCGCGGGCATAACCGCTGAAGTCAATGGAACTGTCGACTCGCTCATCGACCCGAAAGTCGTCGACGCGACCGTGACGGCCTCGGGGCCAAACATTCGCACAGTGGGTTCTCTGACCGGTATCGCCGATCTTCCCGACGATGCTTTCTCGGTGTCCGGTGGTGTCCGATGGGAGGGATTCCCGATCACCTTTCGGAAGGTGGAGATCACTGTCGGAGACAACTCGCTCGCCGCCGACGGGGTTCTGGGAGAACCGCCCGCGATGCTGGGAACTGACTTTTCGATCCATGGGGAGGGCCCTGACATCTCCTCCATCGGTGCGCTCGCCGGAATCGACCTG
>CAZYLX010000834.1:0-2093 GCA_964648595.1 uncultured Acidimicrobiaceae bacterium | reverse complement strand
ATCGACGACGACGTCACCGCCGGAACCCGCATTCCAGTCGGCGACGAGCCGGCTCTGCTCGACCACATCGCGACCTGTGCGCCCCATCACCATCTGTTCAGCGCCGGGGTCAGCGAGATCTTCCACGTGGATGAGACCGCCACCCGAAACCCCGCGGCCGTTGTCGACATCATTCGCGGCGCTCTCGCCTCCGACATGCGGGACTTCACGTTCAACCTCGACAACAACGACTTCGTACGTATCACCGGCTACCTGGTCCGCAAGAGTGATCTCGCAGAGATCGCCGACACTGGCGTGGCACGGCATACCAGCGATCACCTCGCGGCTGGCAGCGAGGCCTCATACCACGTGACCAAAAGGGCCGTGAAGCGGATCGGTGCCCGTGAGATCCATCCGAGATGAGCACTCGCCGACACCATCCGATCCAGCATCGTCGACGGGCCCGGCAACCGGTACGTGGTATTCGTCCAAGGCTGCAACTTCGACTGCGTCGCCTGCCACAACCCCCAGACGATCCCGGGCCATGCACCCATCGACGGACATGTACCTCGACGGCGCAGCGTCGACGATCTGTTGTCCGACATGCGGGGAGCAGCCCCGTTCCTACGAGGGATCACCGTGTCCGGCGGCGAGGCGACCCAACAACCACAGTTCCTCCACTCCCTGTTCGATGCAGTCAAGGCCGACCCCGATCTCCAGCGACTCACCTGCTTTGTCGACTCGAACGGAGCGTGTGACGTTGCGGTGTGGGACGACCTCGCGCCGCGGATGGACGGGGCCATGATCGACCTCAAGTCTTTCGATTCCGTCATTCACGAACAGATGACGGGTCACCCCAACGATCGGGTCCTTGCCAGCATCACCCGGCTCCACCAATTGGGATTGCTCTACGAGGTGCGGCTCCTCGTCCTCGACGGAGTGAACGACGATCCGGTCCTCATTCGCCGGACCGGCGAATGGCTTGCTGCACTCGATCCAGGGATGCGGATCAAGCTCATCGGGTTCCGTTCCCACGGCGTTCGACCCCATGACCCTCCGCTGCGAGAACCGAGCTCGACCGAGCTACACGATCTGGCTGCGGTGTTGGCATCGGTCAGCCGTTTCGAACTGCAGATCGTGTGACCAACGAGCCGTGAAGCCGTTCTCGGACGCCAATTAGGGTTCGGGGATGCGCATCTCCGTGAACGGCTCCGACACCTCGCTCCTCGAACCAGACGTGTTCACGGCCTTCGATGTGCTTGCTCCGAGTCTCAGCACCGATCAGGTGCTCGCCGTCCTCGGTGGACACGGCTCGCCCAGCGCTGAGCCAGATCACGTGTTCGTGGCCATTGCAGCCGTGCGATCGATGGCCGGCGACGCCGCCGACCGTGACTGGGAGGAGCAGTTCCAAGCAATGATCGCCTACGCCGCATCCAAGGGCTGGCTGAACGACGCGGGCGACAAGATCATGGGCCATCTCGCTCCCAACTAGTGTCGATCGGGTGATCCCGCCACTCAGTATGTCCTACTTCGATGCTCGCTCGGTTTTTCTCGAGGCAGCAGCGATTGCAAAGGCCCGGATCGATTCGTTAGTTCATCCGCTGACCGGCGTCGAAGGCGAACCGCTGTTCGTCGACGTGGCCGAGGTCGGGCCGGCCGACGCTGACGACATCATTCTCGTGGTGTCTGGCACACACGGTGTCGAGGGTTATCTAGGCTCGGCCATCCAACGCCATCACCTCGAAACCATCGACCGGGATCGGGCGAACGGCCCGACATTCGTGTTCGTGCACGGCCTGAACCCCTTCGGTTTCTCGTGGGTACGTCGGGTCAACGAGGACAACGTCGACCTGAACCGCAACTTCATCGACTGGTCGTCGCCTCTCCCGTCCAACGACGGTTACGGCGAATTGGCCGATGTCCTCGTTCCGCCTTCGTGGAGCGAGGACGACCAGGCCAGAACGCTCGGCATCCTGCTGACCAAGCTCGAGGAACTCGGCATGGAACGGGTCCAGCAGACCGTGTCCGGCGGCCAGTTCGATCACTCGACCGGCATCTTCTACGGCGGAAGCGGCCCGACCTGGTCACACCGATGGCTTCGCCGGTTCCTCGAA
>CAZYLX010000833.1:0-2094 GCA_964648595.1 uncultured Acidimicrobiaceae bacterium | reverse complement strand
GATCCGGGGGTCAGGCGGGCCTTGAAGAAGTGCAGGAAGCCCTTGCAGGGTAACGGTTCCGAGTACTCACCAGCTTGCGTCGTTTCTGGCTGTTTCTCGTTCTCTTGTGCACGCGGTGTGCACGCGGGGCCCCGGCGACAATCGACACCTGGCGGCACTGCCTGAGATCCAAGCACAGCGTCGCGCTCGTCGCAGTGCGGCGTTGGACAGCGAACCAAGTACCGGCGCTGCGGCTGACGAAGATGGCGGAGGTGTGGTCTGTCCCGGGTTTGGTGGAGTCGGCCCACTTGACACAAAGAGGCTTCGATATGGGCGGGTGGTGCGGGTTGTCTGTGGGGTGGAAATGAATGGTTCAGCGTCGTCGGCCCAGCTTCACGACGCCGCAGTCTCTTCCTCGGTCTGCCGTTCACCGCAGTTCCGCTCAATGAATCGGGACGGCCAAGGAGCGGAAGTACCACCGTCCTTGGTGAGTCGAAAGTCGCATCGATCACAACCCCACGCCAACGTCTTGCTCCTTTGAAGACCGACACCCATCGCCTCCGCCGCGATGTAGTCGAATTCACAGAGATAGGGCACCAGTTCGTCAGCTCCCTGGGCGTGGAGGAACTTGACGATGCCACATTCGGTCATGTCGACCCCGAAGTCGAATGACTTCCCGTCTCCTTCGACGGTCTCGAACACCCAATCCCCCGGATAGCGCCGTGCCTGCGACCGCCGGGCGGCCCTCTGCAAGAGCTGCCAGCGGAGGCTGCTGAAGCGGTAGCTCACCATCAGAGAACGAACAGCCTGGGGAACCCGCTCGATCTCTGCCCGGACCACCTGCTGAAGCAACTCGCCGGCGTCCTCCAGGCTGCCTCCGTGGCGGACGACCACCCGGTACATCGCCAGCGCCCACGCCGAGGCGGACATGTCGCTGGAGTAAACGTTCCGCCATCCTCCGATGTACGGCACATCAGGGATCAGACGCCGGTATTCGTCCAGCATCTCCTGTCGCATCACCGCCGACAACTCCTCACCAAATCGGTCGACGAGAGCACCGCCCGAGCGATTCAACATCTTGTCGAACTTGCTGACCAGCTTCTCGGTATGCCGACTCGAACCACCCGTCAACGCCTCGGTACGCATGCCCACGCCCTCCGTTTGGTCGAACATCCGGCGCATCCTTCACTTCCAGCGCCGCTATATCCATCATCCGACTCGGTGGGCCAGAGATCAAGAGGTGAAGAGCCCAACGATCCAGCATCAGGCCATACCCCGCCGAAGACCAGGGACGCAATTCCCGAAGATCCCCCGCCCATAGCCGGCAACATGAGCGATCTGCCTTGCGGTTGAACGCCGCCCGTATGTGCTGTTGTGGGTGAGGTTGTGGCGTTTTCTGTCTGGTTGCATCGCCTATCGTCGATCTACGGTCTTTCGGCCCTATTGGGGTGACTGGGCGGGCTTCTACGGTGCGTGTCAGTCAAGCTACGGAGGTAGCGATATGGAGTTCAGCTCCAGGGAGACGTGGACAGTGATCCACGGACTCGTCTTGGGCACCCTGTTCCTCTTGGCGTTCGCTGGCGGTCTCGCCGGACTATGGAGTCTGCGGCCCGGATTGATGACGACCGCGGGAATCAAGGAACGGATGGGGCGCCTATACGTCGGGGCGTGGGTCATGACGGCGGCAGCCTGGGGGGCGGTGATCACCGGCACATGGATCGTGTATCCGTGGTATCGCGTGCAGCTCTCCAAGGTCGCTGAGGACGCGTACGCGGGCTGCGCCGGTGCGGTCTTGCCGAATGCGGCGTGTTCGCCGCGTGACTTCCTGAAGTCGAACGTGAGCGGCAACACCGAGACGTGGCACGTCTTCGGGATGGAATGGAAAGAGCACGTGTCGTGGGCTGCGCCGATCCTGGCAACGGCTGCGGCGTTCCTGATCGCCTACTACGGGCCGCGACTCATTGCGCGTCCGTGGCTGCGTGCAGCGGTCATTGTCATGTTCGTTGCGGCATTCGCCGCGGCGTTGGTCGGTGGCGCGTTCGGCGCCTTCTTGAACAAGATCGCCCCGATCGTCTGATGGCGACTGAAAGGAGTATCCCAATGATTACGGACTTT
>CAZYLX010000832.1:0-2096 GCA_964648595.1 uncultured Acidimicrobiaceae bacterium | reverse complement strand
CTGATTGGGGATACCAGCACGCCAATCGAAGTAATATTAATGGGTGGCAGGTCCGTTGGTCCTGGCACCGATCGCCCTAAGATCGGTCAGATTTGCGATAATCGCAAACCATGACCAACGAGAAGACCCGCATCACCCAAGAGCGGTGGAGCGACACCGAGTCAACAGCGAGCCTCCGCGCTGTCTTTTAGACCTCCTCTCAGGTTATCGCCCGGTACATCAACCGGCGCTGCACCGGCGACCCGAATGCGGACTGGCTCACCTGGCTTGACCACGTCGTCTTGCGGCCCACGGCGCGTGAGCTGGACTGCCTCGTTCTGGGCTGCGGCGAAGGATGGCTCGAACGCGCCCTGGCCCCCTCTCCTGCGGTGCGAAGCGTCCTGGCGATGGACATCTCGCCCAGAGCCGTGGAAGAGGCGGCTCGCATGGCCGCCGAGCAGGGGCTCGACGGCACCATCTCCTACCGCGCCGCCAATCTCGATCACGATCCGTTGCCGACAGCCGCCTTCGATGTGGTCATTGCCCACTCCGTCCTCCACCACGTGGAGGAGCTAGAGTTCGCGTACGAACAGATTGCAGAATCTCTCCGACCCGGTGGCCTTTTGGTGGTTCACGAGTACGTCGGGAACTGCCGACTGCAGTATGGCGACGATCAGATCGAGCGGATGAACGCCATCATGGACAGGCTTCCTGCCCATTTCCGCCGATCGGCCCTGACCGGCGAGGTTTTCACCGAGCGGGTCCGGCCCCCTCTCGATGTGGTCACGGCGACTGATCCTTCCGAGGGAATCCGTTCTGAGGAGGTCTTGACCGCTGCCGCCGCCCATTTCGAGATCGTCCACCATGTGGACCTCGGCGGCTCGATTCTGCAACCCCTTCTCTACGAGCTGACGCCGAACTTCTCCGACACCAACCCCGACCATCGAGCCATCCTAGAACTCATGGTCCTCTTGGAGGAGTCTCTCATCGACGCGCGAGTTCTCTCATCGGACTTCGTCTTCGTGCTTGCCAAGCGACTCCAGGACCAAGCTTTGGCGTTCAATGTATCGAATGTGCCGGTCGACACAGGCGGTGAACAGCCGCCTTGCTCGCCTTGGCTGATCCGGTCGCGACTCCCAGAGACCGGCGGTATCGGCAAGGTGATCGAGCACCTTGCCGAGCGGGTGACCGGTGAGCCCGACGGCGACCCGGTCGACTGGATCGTGCGCCAGGCCGGCACAGGTTTTCTTCGGCCTTTGCGCTTTGCGCGCGCCAGGTTGCTCGAGACCGGAGAGTTCGAGACGGCGCTGCGATCCCGGTTCAGTAGCCTTGCCGTCGGATGGCCGACCGCAGAGAGCGACGAGCCGTGCCACGCCTTCTACTCGCTTGCGACCCTTGGCGTCGCGGAACTGACTGACACGACGGTGGTCGACCGTCTCGCCAACGCGATCGTCAAGGACGGCAGCGTCGTCCTATTGATCCCGTGCCGTGAGCACAACCAGGTTCCAACCGAGGCAACCCGTGCCAAGATCTGCGCAACCGCCCGCTGCCTGCCCAGTCGGTTCGATCTGAGTCCGATCTTTGCACCTCTTCCGGCTGAGGCCGACAGCGCGCCGCCGATCGATCTCGTGGCGCTTCGACACTCCCTCGAACGCCGCTTCAAAATCAGCCACTGGAAAGCGCTCGGCTGGCCGATTCTCAACGTCCTGATCCCAGTTCTCGCCCACCAGTTGAATCCCGAAATCGAGGAGGACACCACCCTCCTGAGCCTGCTGTGCCTTCTCGACCGGCAGCTCGTCGACGACGGTCTGCTCCCGACAGAATATCTACTGGTTGTGGCCAAGAAACAGGCATAGGTCAAGGAAACAATCAGTTCCAGGTCCGCAGTTCCGCAGTAATGGCGTACGACTACGGAACTGCGGACCTGACACCCATGCGGAGGCGGGGACGAATTGCTCCGGCTGCGCGATGGGAGGGGATGCCAGGCACACAATCTCCCGACCTGGTGTGGCGATGCGGAGAGGGAGGAGCCAACAGACCCACAATTGGAGCCAGGCACCCATCCCGCGTTCTGTCGAGGGTTGGCGATAGGGCCTCGAACGGACGTGCCTCCTGAG
>CAZYLX010000831.1:0-2098 GCA_964648595.1 uncultured Acidimicrobiaceae bacterium | reverse complement strand
AGATGAACTGTTTGGTTCGCTTGATTCATACCGGCCACGACGTGTGGTCCCGCTGACTGCCCACTCCTACACATCCACCTGGATGGGAAGGCAACGGTCCTTCGCAAACGAGCTGTGAAAGGCACATCATGATCTGCCTAGAGGCAGAATGGGACTCAGACCCGCTGCAAATCGGGATGTTGACTTCACCGTGGTTGGCCGTGCCGTCCCACGTATCGCGCCACGAAGCTGACTTGGTGGCCTCGAGTGGCTGACGAAGAGGCGACCTGGGACAGCGAAAAGGCCCGCCAGCGTCTGGTGGAGCACGACGTCGCAGCTCGGGGCATCACCGATGAAAGAGTTCTGACCGCGATGCGCTCGGTGCGTCGCGAACGTTACCTGCCACCGGACATGGCCGAGTTCGCCTACGACGACCGTCCGCTGCCGATCGGCGCCGGGCAGACAATCAGCCAGCCGTTCATTGTCGCGCTGATGGCTGAGGCGGCCGAGATCGCCCCCACTGACACGGTGCTCGAAGTGGGCACCGGATCGGGCTACGGGGCCGCCGTGCTCGCCCACCTTGCCGGTGAGGTGTGGACCATTGAGCTGCACGAGAGCCTGGCCGAAACAGCTCGCGAACAACTTCGGGCCGAAGGCGTCGACAACGTCCACGTCCTCATCGGTGACGGCTCGCTCGGCTGGCCCGAAGCGGCGCCCTACGACGCCATCGTCGTAACCGCCAGCGGGCCCGGTGTCCCGGCTGCGCTCCGTGACCAGTTGAGCGAGGGTGGACGACTGATTCTGCCTGCGGGACCTGAGCATGGCGCCCAATCGCTGCTCCGGATACGACGCACGGATGACGAATTCGAAGTCGAGGATCTCGGTCCGGTCAGGTTCGTGCCCTTGATTGGAGCTCAGGGCTGGAAAGCGAAGGGGCTGTGAAGGCCATCAAGGGTTTGCCTTCTGCACGTCACGAGAATTTCGTGCGTGGCCGTTCGAGGAGCTCACCGTCGATCTCCAGATCGACCTTTTCGTTGTAGAAGCAGACCAAACCTGCGATCGCCTCCGACTCGGGAAGCGGCGTTCGGTAGCCCCAAACAACATCGTCGTGGGTCGTTCCACCGATGGTCGCGGTCCAGTAGTTGGCCCAACCCTTGTACGGGCAGGCGCTCGACGACTCGGTCGGCGTCAGGAGGTCCATCCGAACATCAGTCTTCGGGAGGTAGTAGCGGGAGGGCAACCCGGTCTCATAGAGGATGGTCGGGCGAACGGAATCAGCAACGACCTCGCCACCGATCAGCACCCGCACGTGCCGGCTCGACGGCAGCGCGTCGACACGAACCTCGGGGCTGCGTGGGTGCACGTACACCTCGACGTCCTCCTCGAACCAAGCGTCCATCGCGTCCCACTCGAGTCGCACGAGGCCACGCAGCTCCTCGACCGGTGAGTCGAGGTGGCGCCACGCCGCATCGGCGATCGTGCGGTCCCCGACGACCAAGTCGTATCGGGTGCCCTCGCCTCGGCTCGGCGACCTCACCGTGCCGCCGTTCGCCACCAGCTCACCAGCGACGTCGTCGGCTGGGAAGTACCAAGCCGGGTAGTACGGGATCTCCCAGACGAAGCTCGATCGAGTCGTGTCCACGACTGGCGAGCCGTCGACCATTCCACGAATCCGTTTCGGGTTGGCTTCGATGCGGACACGTTGACGTTCGGATGCCATGTTGGGATGAACGCTTCGATCAGTCATGGGATTCCCGCGACGTTGCCCACCGTGGCCAACAGCTGACTGTCAGCGCAGGGCGCGAGGCCCCCGCAGGATTCTGCTCGGCAACGAGAGCACGGCACCGACGATGTCGAGTACTGCCCGCACAGAGATGCCGACGAGGCGGAGCGGAAGTCCGATCAGCCAGATCAGGGGATAGAGGACCAGCGCCAACAACGCCAGCGGCCAGGCAACAACGAGCAGGATGAGCCACAGGATGAAGGTCAACATCGTGAACCGACGCTCACCGCGTCACCGCCCGCAGCTAGGTCGCCTCGCTGCTCCGCTGCTTCTGTGTGGAATGCCTCCAACAACGGAAGCGATTGGCCACTCACGAACCGGATCAGTGCCCCACCC
>CAZYLX010000830.1:0-2104 GCA_964648595.1 uncultured Acidimicrobiaceae bacterium | reverse complement strand
CCTCCTTGCCGCATCGGCGCTGACATTGATCGGAGGCGTGATGGCCGACCGGCTCAGCGGCGACGGGCCGTATGCAACGAAGGCCGCTGCCTTCGACGCATCGGCGCTGCGGACCATTCTCGCCAATCGAGAATTCCGGCTGGCCAGTCTCGGCTACTTCGGGCACATGTGGGAGCTGTATGCGATGTGGGCCTGGATCGCTGCGTTCTACGCAGATGTCTTCTCAACGACTCGTGCCGCGAGCCTGACCGCCTTCGCGGTGATCGCTGCTGGTGCTGCCGGCTCCACGTACGCCGGTCTCGTAAGCGACAGGCGAAGCCGGAGTGAAGCGGCGGCTCTCGCGATGCGTTGGTCGGCTTCCACCGCCGTCGTTACCGGCTTCTTGATCGATGCTCCGGTCCCGATCGTGGTCGGGTTCGGCCTCGTGTGGGGATTCTGGGTGGTCGCTGACAGCGCTCAGTTCTCGACGATCGTGACCGAGGTGGTCGAACCTCGAGTTGTCGGCACGGCACTCACCGTCCAGTTGGCAACCGGATTCGTCCTCACGGTGTTCACCATCTTCCTGGTGCCGGTGATCCGCGATGCTTACGGTTGGGGTTGGGCCTTCATGCTGCTGGCGCCGGGGCCGATCATGGGTGCCTTTGCCATGCGAGCACTGCAGCACGGCCCAGAGCGGGGTCCGATTCCCGAACCTCAACCCGCATCCTGAACACGCCCGATCTCCCGAGGCGCCGGGCTCGGCTTCGAGCCTTGGTCAGTCCCAGACCGGATCGATCGGACTGAAGAGGCCGCATCCCGCTTCGATGACGGCACCGGCGTCGAGGCACAAGTCCTCGCGCCAATGGTCGGCGTAGACGTGCACACCGGCAGGGAGGCTGTCGACGACTGCGGTTGTCATCGCCAGTGCCGGCAACCCGAGTGCATTCGCGGGGACTACAAACCCCAAATAGTTCTCGGGGAGCGACGTCTCCTGGCCCGGAATCACGTCGGCGCCGTGCAGGAACGGAGGCTGTGTCCACCCGGGGCCGACCACGACAGGAGTATCGACGAACATGTCCGCCCACACCCGCTGAAGGCGGTGCCTCTCGACGAACATCATCTGCGGCGGCAAGGCCTGGAAGTCAGCATCGTCGACCAAGGCCTGGAGCACCCGCATCTCGTCCTCACCCATGACCTGTGCGAACACCGAAAGATTGGCTCCGAAATCGAACGCCAGCAGGTGAGCCCAGACCTCGGCGATCCTGTCGAGCTCAGGTACTTCTATCTCCACGACCTCCCAGCCGGAGGATACGAGCGCTGCCGCCGCTGCGTCGACGGCGGCGATCGATGCAGGAGACACGTCAGTCGTCGGTATCGAGCGGACGACACCGGCTCGCTTCGGGGCCGGCGGTCCTACAAACGGGACATTCGCTGACCTTGGATCTCTCGCCGACAGCCCGGACATGAGCTCCATCGCCAAGCGAAGATCGGCCACGGTCCGGGCCAGGGGGCCCTCCACCGCCATCAACTGCGCGGCCATGGTCGGATCCTGAGGAGGGATCGAACCGACCCTGGGGATCCGGCCGTAGCCGGGCTTCATCCCGGCCACGCCGCAGCAGATCGCCGGGTTGCGAATCGAGCCTCCGATGTCGTTGCCGATCCCGAGCGGGCTCATGCCAGAAGCAATGGCTGAACCTTCTCCACCGCTTGATCCGCCGGCGGTGCGATCGTGGTCCCAAGGGTTCCTTGTGAGGCCGCGGAACCGGTTCTCGGTCGATACACGGAAACCGAATTCCGGCATGTTGGTGCGTCCGATCGGGATGGCACCCGCATTCTTCAATCGCTGAACAGTGACCGCATCCTCGGTCGGCATGGCATTCGCGAATGCCTCGATCCCGTTGGTGGTCGGGAACCCAACGAGATCGACGTTCTCCTTGATCGTGAACGGCACGCCGTGCAGTGGTCCGTGGTCACCAGTGCTTCCATCTGCCACATCGGCCGCCGCTCGTGCCTGAGCTGCCATGTCCACGGTGACCGCATTGAGCCGACCGTTCACCGCGGCGATTCGTTCGAGCTGAGCATCGGCCAGATTCGCTTATACAATGTAAAAGCTATTATTACCCCC
>CAZYLX010000829.1:0-2105 GCA_964648595.1 uncultured Acidimicrobiaceae bacterium | reverse complement strand
CGAGACCAACTACGACCGTGCCATCGCCCTCCAGAATCACTTCCGAGCCTTCGACTACAGCCTCTCCCTTTCACCGAGAACCGGGGATCCGATCGAGCAGTTCCTCGATGAGCAAGTCGGCTTCTGTCAACAGTTCTCCGGCACGTTCGCCCTCATGGCCCGTTCGCTCGGCATGCCGACCCGTGTGGCGGTTGGTTTCACCTGGGGAGATCCCATCGCAGGCGAAGCGAACACCTACCAGGTCACCGGGCGCCACACACACGCGTGGCCAGAGGTCTGGTTCGATTCGTTCGGCTGGGTTGCCTTCGAACCAACGCCCGGTCGCGGTGCGCCCGATGCCAGCTACACCGGTATCGGAGAACAACAGGATTCGCTCGTCCAGGAAACGTTCGATGACCCACTGCCCGACGCCGCAGCGACCCCCGATGTACCGGCCGACGATCCAGACTTCGACCCCAGCGCGTTCCCCGAGTTCGACACCGAGCAGGATCCAAGTATCGGCGGCGCTGCCGGTGACGACGATGGCGGCCTCCCAGGCCCAGGGTTGTTGTGGGTCGGTGCTGCCCTGGCGTTGGCCTACGGGGCGCTCGGTCCGCTGCTGCATCGGTTCCGACGCCAGCGTCGATCGGCCGCCGCGGCCGTCCCGGCAGAACGAATTGCAGTCTTGTGGGCAGACGCAGCAGATGACCTCGCCGACTACTTCTCGATCAAGCGGGGACCGTCGGAGACCCGGAGCGAGTTCGCCTACCGGCTGCGGGCCGACCCTCGACTCCCGCCGGGAGCGCTCGCGACCTTGGCCGGCGCAGCGACGACCGCGCACTATGGCGGCAACGTCGACGGCTTGTTCGACGATGCAGAGACCGCGGCATCCGAGCTGCGTGATGCGGTCGAACGCCGGACGACGGTCTTCCAACGCTGGAAGCAGCAGGTGCATCCCCGACGGCTCGTTCGCCCGAGTCAACGGACCTTGGCCCGGCCCGCCTTGAACGCCTGAGAGTCAGACTTACTGAGAATCAGGCCTCCCGAAAATCAAGGAGCGTCGGGATCGCTGTCTTGGCGGCGCGCGTTTGGATTCGCAGCGCGAAATGCCGTTGAAACCGAATTCAAACCAGCGCGGCCCATCAGACGCAGATTCCGTTCGAAGCCGAGCCCAGCGACGAGCATCAGAAGGAACCCGAGGAACCCGAGCAGGAAGTGAACGGTCAAGCCAGCAACCATCGCGGCGAGCCCCACAACAAACGCAACGCCGATCCACTTCATCGAACCGAGCGCATGCCGGTAGACGGTGGTCTCGGAAACCTCACGCGCAAGGCGCGGGTCAGACTCTTCGAGCTGCCGCTCGATCTCGTTCAGGATGTTTTGCTCGTTTTCTGACAGCGGCATTGACAATCCTCTACCCCGGGTGAACGGCTCGCCACAGTTTCGCGCAGCCTGCGGCCACAGACAACGCGAGCGGCAAACTGTTTTCAATCGACATGTGGCGGTTCCTCACCCGACAAGGGTCCCACATCGTCGGAACCATCGGGTCCCCACTGATTTTGTCCGAACTCTTTGCGTTCGAGACCATCGCGACCGACCAGGGTCGCGGGGCCGATCGAACGGGGTCCAAAACGAGCGCGAATCTCATCAACGGCAGCATCGGCAGCAGCACCCGAACGTTGATCGATCGCCAGTCGCTGGCCCTGACCGTGCTCATCTGGGGGCACGTCGAGCGAGGCACCAAAGAGCTCGTCGAACGACAGCTGATCGGCGACGACGTCGGTGAGCCCCGATACGCCAACGCCAAGCAGACGGACGCCAGCGTCAATGTCAACCGCATCCAACAGAGCAGACGACTCAGAGAGAACCACAGCACCGATGTCGGTGGGGCGGTCCAACGTGTGGGAACGGGTGATGGTCTCGAAACCCGGGTATCGAACTTTGATCGAGATGGTCCGACCCCGGAGCCCGGCCGCTCGAAGCCGCGCGGCCACCGAGTCGCTCATACGCACGAGTTCTCGCTGCAGATCGGCACGGGCGAAGAAGTCGACAGAGAAGGTTTCTTCATGGCTGATGGACTTCGTCGGTCGATGGGGTTCAACGGCTCGATGGTCGATGCCGTTCGA
>CAZYLX010000828.1:0-2108 GCA_964648595.1 uncultured Acidimicrobiaceae bacterium | reverse complement strand
CTTGCTCGCACCATCATCTCCACCGCTTTTGCGAAGGGGGCGAGCGAAGACATGCAGCCGCTGGCTGTTGTTGTGCTCGACGCCGGAGGTCACCTGAAGGCGTTCGAGCGTCAGGACGGGGCCACGTTCGGCCGGTTCGACGTGGGGCACGGCAAGGCGTACGGGGCGATCGCGCTGGGTATGGGAAGCCGCATGCTCAATGCCGCGGCTGAAGCCCGCCCCCACTTCGTCAATGGCGTCAACGGCGCCCTGGGCGGCGCGTTGGTACCGGTGCCGGGCGGTGTCCTGGTCGCCGACGCCGATGGCACGCTCATTGGCGCAGTCGGAGTGTCAGGCGACAACTCCGACAACGACGAACTCTGCGCCGTCGCCGGCATCGAAGCCGCAGGCTTCACTGCCGTCACCGGCTGACGCGCCCGGCTCATGCCAATTCCGCGCAACTTCGCGCGGTTCTGACATTGGCGCTGCTTGTTCATCGGGGTCGAGTGCCAGATCCGCGCAAGATCGCGCGGTTCCGACACGCGCGCGGTTCCGACACGCGCGCGGTTCTGACATTGGCGCGCATCGGTCAGGCTTGGGGGGTGACCAGGGCTTTCTCGCCGGTGGCCTGTTGAGCGTAGATCTCGATCATCGCCGGGTCGACGACCTCAGCCAGCGAGAGTTCCTTGGTGTACGAGCTGGCGAAGGTCGTGTGCATCTCGTCGACGACGCGTTTGCGGAGCCGCTCCCCCACCTCGGCACCGACAGCGGCAAGGAAGTACGGCAACAGCCACCCCCCGATGCTCCAGGCCATGCCGAAGTTCCGCTGGAACTCGGTCGGACGGCGATCGAGGCCGCCGTAGATGTACACCTGCTTGTGTGTGGTGGACCCGTACCGGCTGTATGCGCCGGTCTCATAGGTGCTGGCCGCACGCTCCATACCGGCAAGGATCTGACCGGCAAGGTGGCCGCCGCCGGTCGCGTCGAACGCAATCGTTGCTTGGGTGATCGTGAGAGCGGCCGTGAGATCGGCTTCGAAGGAGTCCTTCGAAGAGTTGACGACATGGGTTGCCCCGATCGACCGAAGCAAGGCGTCTTGGCTGTCCTTTCGAACGATGTTGACCAGGTTGATGCCATCTGCGATGCAGATCTTGTTGAGCATCTGCCCGAGATTGGATGCTGCGGCGGTGTGAACGAGCGCGGAATGACCTTCCAGGCGCATCGTCTCGGTCATGCCGAGCGCGGTGAGCGGGTTCACGAACATCGATGCTCCAGCGCGAGGATCGGTGCCATCGGGCAACACAAGCGCCCCCTCCATGTGCACGACTCGATACTCGGCGTACATCGCGCCACCGAGCACGGCAACGGTCCTTCCCATCAGCGACTGTGCCTCAGGCGAACTTCCAGCGCCAACAACGAGGCCGGCGCTCTCGTTGCCTACGGGGAGTGCATCGCCAAGACGACCCTGGAGGCCGGCCATGGCTGCAGTGCTGATGTCGGCTTCGACCGCTGGTCGTTCGGCAGTACCGACCGATCGAAGCGTGGAGAGATCGGCGCCTGCGAGGAGCAACCCCAGGTCCGATGGGTTGATCGGGGTCGCCTGGACCTGGACGAGAATTTCGTTCTCGGAAGGGATCGGTCGATCGACCTCTTCAACGGACACCCGAAGTGTTCCGTCGGCGGTCACAAGCGAGTGCAGCTGCTTCATCGTGTCGCTCATGCTGGGATCTCCGGGTGAGCGCCCCAGCCGTCGACATGCATGATGGTCTGGACCGGTGGACGCTTTGCCTTCTTGAATTCGGTGCCGATCGAGTAGCCGACGGTGATGAGCGAGCACTTCGAACCGGTCGGAGCTTGCACCGTTTGTTCCAGGCAATCGGTGATCACGTCCATCGGGACCGGAGTGTCGAAGTCGAGCCGCTTGCGGACGGCTCGGGTCGAGGTGAGTACCTCGTCTGCGGACAGGTTCAGCTTCATGGGTGCTTCCTCGTTGGTTGATGTTCGTGCGATCGGTTGATGTGTTGGCAGAGCGGGCGAATGGGTGAGTGGCCAAGCGTCACCGAGTCGTGTTGCAGAAATTCACGATGCGGCGGCAGCCCTCGGCGAGGCGGACGTCGTCAATGGTGAAC
>CAZYLX010000827.1:0-2113 GCA_964648595.1 uncultured Acidimicrobiaceae bacterium | reverse complement strand
AACGTCGGTCCGTCCCATAGGAACCAACGATCGTGGCGACACAACACCACCGCCGTCGTCTGCCGCAGACGAACCTGGCGACGCAAGACCAGCGCCGTCGCCCACCCCAGACGACAGCGCTGGCTCGAGTCCTCTTCGCCCGCAGCCCACCGACGTCGAATATCGCGACGTGATCGACGTGGATGTGGCGTTCTGCGAGGAGTTCTTCGACGCCGCTGTAGGACAGTCCGTATCGGAGGTGCCAGCGGAGGCCGGTTGGTTCGCTACGGGGACGGCTCGCCGATTCGGCGTCGGAGACTCGTCGCGTTGAGAGCGTGGGCTCGCCTCGGTAGCGATCATTCGTAGATGTAGTGGTCGGTGGCGAAGTAGTACCCGGCATCGACGAGCAGGGCGATGACGACGAGCAACCCGGCAATCACCGAGGAACGTGCCGTCGCCGCAGGCGTCTCCAGCAAACAGCACGCTCCCGCTATGTGTCGCCTCACCCAGAATGGCAAAATCGCCGGGTCTCGTTTCGATGCTCGCGTAGGGGTAGCAACCCATAGAGAAGGGACTGGAACTCCAGGTTGAGCTTGCTGTCGCTATCGGCGGCTCGAACGTGCCGGGAAACATGCTCTCGAGATCTGCCAGGACGTGCTCTACGGCCGCGTCGGGATTGTTGGCAACCCATTGCGCCGTCGCAGTGCCGCAGATGTACGTCAGACAGGGAGCCGCGAGATTGCCCGGCCCGGAACCGGCGACCGGCGAGACGTCAATGAACATGCCGTGGGGAGCGACCGGGTCGGGAATGCGGAAGAAGTCGCTTGGCTCCCGAGGGTCGCTGCGCCAGAACGCGTTCTTGAAGGTCATTGCGACTTTCTCCACGTGGCCGAAGCCGATCCGCTGGATCGCGTCGTGCTTGGCTGCGGGTAGCGCTGGATCGAAGGTGATGCTTCCCGCCTTCAAGACACCAAGTGGCACGGTGACAATTGCGTGCGAGCCCTCGAAGCTCGTGCCGGTCGATGTTTCAACCACTACCGATGGACTGGCCGAAGCATCTTGTGCGATGGAGATCCGTCTGACCTCATGACGCAACAGAACCTCGCTGTCTGACAGCGGTTCGCTCATCAGGTCGACCAAGAGTCGGTAGCCACCTGTGATCATCACGGTGCCCTTCTCCTGGTAGCTCAGATACTCCCAGAAGTTCTTGGCCGACACGTTTGGGTGCGTGTTCTCCGCAGAACCACCGTGGAGCAGTTCGAGTATTGATCGCAGGAGATAAGCATCCTCCCGCTTTGGGCGCGCGCCGAGCATGGCCGTGATGCGCTCGTGGAGACTGGCGAAATCAGAGGACTTCGCCTGCAGCTTGCGGAACTTCCAGCCAAGTTTGGCCATGGTCGAAACGGCGGCGCCCCGGCCCAGCCAACGTGATGATCGTTGGTCGAAGAGTCGTTGCCCGAACAGCCGGAAGGGCGTCGGGCGAACCTCTGCCCCGACTCGTTCAAGAGATGGTAGACGCGGTTGGTCTTGTGGTCGTCGATGAAGGCGTCCCCCATGTCGATCCACGAGGTCTCCTTGCCGGCGATATCGATCGTGTGGATACGGCCACCCAGGCGATCTCTTCCTTCGAGAACCAACACATGGATGCCGTGCTCCTTCAGGCGCTTTGCCGCTGAGAGTCCAGCGATGCCGCCTCCAACGATGAGTACGGGCTTCGACGTTGCGTAGGTCTCACTCATGTTTGGGTCCTTAATCGAGCTCGACCTGGACCATCACGAGCGTCGAAGCAGCCTTGGCGAGGCTTGCTTCGATCGGCGCTTTGTTCTGGTCGAGCTCGATTCCATAGACCTTGGCGTCGCGAGGCAGGGCGCACAGGTAGCGCCTCACATGTTCGCGAAATTCGTCGGTGTCGCCATCCCAGAGGCGAGCCGTGCCGCTGAGGGTTCTCTTTGCGATCTCGATCGAGACCGGCACGTCGCCTTCGCGGAAGTTCTTCCACCAATTCGTGCTGTGAGCCGAAAGGAACCAGACGGTTTGGTCATCCTTGACGTAGCTGAGCGGCGTGACGAACTCTCGGCCGCTCTTACGGCCGCGAAAGTGCAACAGCGCGATCGTCCCGCTCGCGGCGCGGTGC
>CAZYLX010000826.1:0-2119 GCA_964648595.1 uncultured Acidimicrobiaceae bacterium | reverse complement strand
CGGGCAGACCATCTACGAACCCGAAGCGAAGATGCTGCGAGACGCCGCCGATCGGATACTCGCCGGCAAGTCGCTCCACGCCATCTGCGTCGATTGGAACTCGCAGGGTTTGACGACGCCGAGGGGTGCTCAGTGGCGGACTCCGACGCTCAGGGGTGCCCTGCTGCGGCCGAGGATCGTCGGCAAGCGCACCTACCGGGGCGAGGTCATAGGAGACGCTGTGTGGCCTCCCATCGTCTCTGAGACGAAGTGGCGGCGAGTCACGGCGATCCTCACCGACCCAGCCCGGGTGACGAACCGCAACGGCCAACGATCATGGCTATCCGGTCTCGTTCACTGTGGAACCTGCGGGGCCAGGATGATTCAGGCCAGGCGGTCGGGTGACAAGATGCGGCTGTTCGTCTGTCGGAAGGCGTCGTCGGGTGCGACGGTGGAGGCGTGCGGATCAACCACGGTGATGGCTGAAAAGGTCGAGGCCACCGTGACGGCAGAGATACAGACGCTGCTCCTGGACCCGTCTGCGCTGGCCTCCATTGCCGAGTTGTCGGATGACGCTGCCGACGAACTCTCGAGGTTGATTGATCGTCTGGAACAGATCAATGAGACGGCCGCTGAACTCGGTCCGAAGTTGTATCTCGCGGATGGTGTTGACCGGGTTGCATTGCAGGCAGCGGTCGACGAGCTACGGAAGCAAGAGGCGGAGGCGCAGGGCCGTATCGCTGTGCTGTCTGGCCGCCCCGAGGCTATCGATGTGTCTGAGTTCGCTGAGGCGATCAACAGATGGGACGACCTCACAGTCGACAGCCGCAGAGAGATAGCCGGCGCAGTCATTGAGTCGGTCGATGTGGCGAAGGCGACTCGGAAGGGGCAGCCGTGGGACGGTTCCCGGGTGTCGCTGCGATGGGTGGCGGGGTAGGGGAGTGGTGGCAGTCTTTGATTCTCAGCGTCATGGAGTTACAATGACGTAGTTCGGGTGGACGGTCCACGCTGAGGTTCGATTCCTCTACACCTACCGCACATATACAAGCATGAGCGGCCTGGACAGGCCCAGCGCCCCGAGGTCGGTGATCAGAAGCACCGCCCGGAAGCCACTGGATGGCAGTCCCTACTCCATGAACGGAGTTGCTGCTCATGCCTCGTGGCCCTCGGATGAATCCCGCTGCTGTCGCTCTTGCGAAGCACGGTGTCGCTCAACGTCAAATCTCGGAACCGATGGGGTACACAGCCCCGCAGTCGGTGTCTGCTCAACTTGCCGGGATCACCCGGCCCCGAACTGATCTGATCCCGACTATCAGGGTCGTTGCCGGTCCCGATGCCGCTGATGAGGTTGCCGAAATTCTTGGGGTGTCGGCGTGAGGCGGCTCACGCCGACACAGGCCCGAAGCATCGGCCGCACCCTTCGGGCTGAGGTAGCTCGTTTGCGTAAACGTGACGAAGCCCCGGCCGGTGATGCCGAGGCTCCGATGGTGACTGCTTCCCGTGTCAACCGGAAGGTGGTCGCTCGTGGATGATTCTACCGGATATAGCCGGGACAATGCAGACGAACGCAGGGCTGATATCGCCGAGAGTCTCGCAGTAGCGAGGGCGCTCATCGAGTCTGCCCTACCGTTCAACGCCATCGACAAATTGCTTGACACTGCCATCGACGACGTGGTCAGGAACGTCGATGTTCTGCGGGCTGACGAATCGGCCGTGGCGTTCGTTGACTTCTTCGCCGACTTCGAGGCACACACGTGCCAGGAAGGTGCCTGGTGCTACGTCTGTGATCAACACACGGTCGCACGCATCGAAGAACACCGCAGGAACGAGGCCGGCGAATGAGTCTCGACACGATCCTCAGCCATCTCGACAAGGTCAAGCGAAACGGCAAGGGCTACCAGGCAATCTGCCCAGTACACGACGACCACCACCCATCGCTGAGCATCGACGTAGACCCCGACACAACGGTGAAGATGCTCTGCCGGGGCTGCGGAGCCAACGGCTTCGCCGTGGTCGACGCTCTCGGCATCGACCGATCCGAGCTGTTCCCCAACAGCAACGGCGACGGTCGGAAACGCTATCGGCTCGAGGACGCCACACGCCGACACGCCTACCGAGATGAGGACGGCGCGCTGCTCTA
>CAZYLX010000825.1:0-2125 GCA_964648595.1 uncultured Acidimicrobiaceae bacterium | reverse complement strand
GGCTGCGTACTACATCACGATGCACGTCCCGAGCCTCTTCGTATTCCTCATCTGGATGTTCTGGCGCCACCGCGACCAGTACAGCCGGTGGCGCAACGCACTCGCCTTGACTACCGCTGGCTGCCTCGTGATCCGATTCTGGCGAGTGGCCCCGCCGCGCTTCTTGACCGACCTCGGCTACCAGGACCTGTCCGAGATCTACGACCTGTCTGTCTACGGTCCCGTCGGCACGGGCGTCTCCGGCCAGTTCGCGGCCATGCCGTCAATCCACGTGGCCTGGGCCGGTGTCATCGGCGTCGGCATCATCGCCGCCAGCACCAGCCGATGGAAGTGGCTGTTCGCCGCACACCTTCCCGTGACGCTGGTCGTCGTTTCAGCGACTGGTCATCACTGGTGGTTGGACGGCATCGTGGCGCTCGGCCTCCTCGCCATCGCCGTCGTCATCGACACGGGGGCTCGATGGGCTTGGGATCGCTGGAGCGCCGACAACCGAGCGGCATCACCGAGGCTGACCGAGCCGGTCAACGCGCCAACAAGTCAACCGGCGCGTGTTGCACCGAGTGACGGCGCATAGCGGTCACGCGGCGCGGCGGCCGGGAAGAATCGGGTCGATCGCGGTGATCAGTGTCGCCAATTCGTCCTCACCCAGGTGCGTGAAGCTGAACACCTTGTCCTTGCCGTCCATCATCTCGAACGTCACCAGCCCAATCCGGGTTCGGTAGGAGGTTCCGCTTCCGGTTGTGCCAAGGGATGTGCTGATGCCCGCCCTCCACCGCTCGACCTGATCAATCGGTACCCGTCTCTTCGCCCAGCACAGATCCCGGCCCTCGATCGTGATCTCAGGATTCCGCCGCCTTGTCCAGTCGTAAACGACAGGAATCAGCCAAAACAAAACCGAACCGATCACACCCAAGCCGATGAACGTCCCGATGCTGCCCGAATCATCTGCCATGTAGGCAGCGAAGGCTCCGAAGCCGGCGACGGCAGCGATGCCGACGATCACCCACTTCACCCAGGTCCGGCTCTCCGGTTCGGTATCGCGCCGCCACACAAGCATCCCTGTCTGAGCTGTGGTCGCCATGGTTCCCTCCTCAGCGTACGAATAGCACGAATGGAAATCTGCGTGCCACGAGTCAAGGGACAGTATCGCATACGGTCAAAGCGCGACAGGTGAGCTCGATCTCGAACGCATGCTTGCCGATCTACGGGTCAGCGTCCGACCGGACACTTACTGCATGGTGAGTCTGACCGCACCAAACGACGCCCTCAGAGACTCAGCGGCGGCGACCATCGTCGAGGACGAAGCGGTGACATTGGTGATCACCACCGACCAGGCCGAAGCCAACGGACTCCCCTATGACTTCCCCGCAGCGTGGCTGACGCTCGAAGTCCACTCTTCCCTGCATGCAGTCGGGCTCACCGCCGCCGTCGCCAGAATGCTCACCGACGAGGGAGTTCCGTGCAACGTCTTTGCCGGCTTCTATCACGACCACCTTCTTGTTCCTGCCGGTCAGGGCCAGCGGCTCAAGGCACTTCTGGAGTCCCAAGGCTGAGGGCCTCTCTCCCCCCAACCGACCCGGGCAGCGACGACGGTCACGGTCGGCGAAACGTCCAGTAATCGCCCGTGCTGTCCATGGTGTACGGCGCATCCCGGACCCGCTGCACGAGCTCGACATGGCCGTCGCGTTCCATCTCCGCCACCGCAGCAGCGAAACCGGTCTCATCGGTATAGGCGGCACGAGTGCTGACGACCATTGCACCGCCCGGACGACACATTCCTGCCACCTTGGCCACCGTCTCCGGTGGAACATGCCCCGTCGTGAACACACCCCCGACGGTCACGAGGTCGAAGACGTCGCACATCTCCGCCGGAGGCTCACCGGTGAGATCGAAGCCTCCCACCGCTGACTGATAAGCGCCGGTTGCTGCCGCCCGCTCGGCCATCGATCCAGACAGGTCGACACCGACGATGTCGATGTACCCGGCGGCCTGCAGCGCCAGACCGACAAGCCCCGTGCCGCAACCGGCATCGAGCACGTGAGTCTGGTTCGGCGTGGGCAGCGAGAGCTGTGCAGCAGCGTTCCGCACCATCGTGACCATCATCCCCGGCAGCCCATAGCCGTGG
>CAZYLX010000824.1:0-2128 GCA_964648595.1 uncultured Acidimicrobiaceae bacterium | reverse complement strand
CGTGGGTGTGATTGCGATCGAGCAGCCGGGGCGTGGTCCGCTGGCCGTCCCGGTCTGGTATCACTACGAGCCCGGCGGCAACGTCGAGGTCCTCATGGGTGCTGACTCGATCAAGGCGAAGCTCATCGCAAAATCGGGGCGGTACACGATGACCGTGCAGCGTGAGGAGTTGCCATACAAGTACGTGATGGCCGAGGGCCCGGTCGTCGAATCTCGCCCGGCCGACACCGAAGCGGACACCCGGCCGCTGGCCCGGCGCTACCTCGGAGACGAACTCGGCGACGAGTATGTCGAGGGTGGCAGCGATAACTCGAGCGTTGTGGTCGTGATGCGTCCCGAGCGCTGGTATTCCACCGACTACGGCAAGAGCTGAACGCCCTTGCCTGCCGTTCAGGTGATGAACGGCAGGGCGGTGAGGGTGCCCTCTCGCGTTTCGCCGCTGTTCATCTCGACGTTCACGGACATTCCAACGGACTGATGCTGCATGTCCATGACGGACAGAGCAATGTTCTGCTGCAGCCGCGGCGAATGACAGGCGCTGGTCACGGTCCCGATCCTTTGACCGTCGTTGTCGACGACGTTCCACCACTGAGCATTGCCGCTGATCGCTTCGCCGGCGATCGTGACCCCGATCTGGCGTTGGACCGGACCTTGCTCGCGGATCTCCCGCAATGCATCCTTCGCCAGGAAATCTGCCTCCTGATCGATGGCGCAGTAGCGATCGAGTCCGACCTCGAATGGATTGTTGCGGATGGTCATGTCGTTGCCGTAGGACAACAGGCCACCCTCGATACGTTCCATCGCCGACGGCGCCCCTGGCTGGATGCCATACGGCTGGCCCGCCGCTTCGACGCGCTCCCACAGCTCGGTGCCGAAGGACCGGTCTCGCAGATAGAGCTCGAACCCTCCCTGCTTGCTCCATCCGCTGCGGGCGATGACCAGTGGAATGCCATCGAAGTCGAATTCGCGGAACCAGAAGAACTTCAGCTCTCGCACCCAATCCCCGAACAGATCGGCGGCAACATCGTCGGCAAGCGGCCCCTGGATTGCCATCGGCGAAACATCGGGTTCTGTGCACTCGACGTCGAGCCCGAGCCCTCGTGCCAGGCCCATCGCCCAGAGCAGCACGTCGGAATCAGCGATCGACAGCCAGAAGTGGTCGTCGGCCAAGCGAAGTAGCACTGGGTCGTTCACGATGCCGCCGTACTCGTTGCACAGCGGGACGTATTTGCATTGTCCGATCTTCGTCTTCGACAGGTCCCTCGGTGTCATCAGCGTTGCGAGCGCAAGTGCGTCCGGGCCCTTCAGCTCGACCTGGCGTTCGACGGCAACATCCCACATCGAGACGGCGTTGATCACGGGCCAGTAATCCTCGACGGCGCTCTTGTAGAGCGTCGGCATGAGCATCTTGTTGTACACCGTGAATGCCTTGACGCCCGCCGCTCCTGTGGCTTCGTAGTAGGGCGACAATCGCGTGCGAGTACTGAACGAGAGATGGGGATCGTGCACGAGCGTCTCCGACAGTTACGGGAAAGGTCGACGGAAACTAGCTCACTCCCATCGGCTCCGATGGAGCTCTCACCATGCGCAACGACGTGGTTCTCCGGTCGAAGCGAGCGTTCATTCGTACAGCTGGCCGTTGAGTCTCGCAAGCCTCGAGAACACCAAGGTCCAGGCTGCCGCCCTGTCGGGTGCGGCCCGCATGAGAAGCTCGCTGATGGTCGAGTGTGCGTTCAGTGTCGCCGCGACGGTTGCTCCGCTGAATCCTCTGGCCAGTTGCACTCCGGCGGCCTCGGCGAAGGACTCGAAGAACAGTCCACGCTCGGTGAATGCCTCTTGGTAGGCATCGGCGAAGAGGGCAGTGCCGAGCTCGGAGCCGAGCCACGGCGTGAGTTGCCTTCCTGGCCTGCCGTACTCGACGTGAAGCGCGGCCTGGGCCTGGACATGCTCCCTGAATGTCTGGAACGCCTGGACCGCTGTCGATTCGCCTCGGCGGAGGTCGGCCAGCAGGTTGTCGAAGAAGCTGTCTCGGAATCCGTCGGCGAGGTCTCGGCCCGCCCGTTTCAGGAGTTCGGTGTCGAATGTGCTGATGGATGTGAACCGCCGGTAGAAGGTGGCAGGGCTGATG
>CAZYLX010000823.1:0-2129 GCA_964648595.1 uncultured Acidimicrobiaceae bacterium | reverse complement strand
AAATCAAATAGCCACTGCTTAAGCAATGGAGCCTTGGCCGAACATGCAACAGAAACGCTCGACTGACCAGCGTTGCCGCGCAACCCCCGAGTGTGTTGTCCGCAATGGGGGCGGTCCCCGATCGCGGTCGCCGAGCGAGCTGCCATAGTAATTCCTGCGGGTTGAACCCGGCCAGGGCTCCTTCGGAGGGGAGTGGCTCTGCCGGGTTCATCCGGAGGGACAAGCAGGAGGGATGAGCACTGACGGCGAGGTGGTCTGGAGGGAGACCACGCCGTCAGCACGTCCACTCGGCCATTGCGAGCACTCCTCACTCGGTCGAGCACATGGATTGGCTCACACCACTGTTCAACGAAGAGTTGGAACTGGACAAAGCACAGCGTTCGCCGCCGGACTTGCCCGTGACCTATGGAAGCCCGCCGCTGGGGTCAGGTCGTAACTTGTAACTTGCGTTCGCCTCACGGATCGTGCGGATTCGTCGAGCAGTGCCGGCCCGTTCCTCGGCCGACTGGCCGGGCGGAAGTCGGTCGCCCAACGCATGGAGGCGCAGCCCGTGGACCTCGACCGGTGGGACGCCGGCGTCGACGAGGCCGGCGTAGCGGGCCGCCAGTGCTTCCTTCTTGCGTACTTGGTGTGGCTGCATGTGATCGAACTCACGGGGAGTGATCGGCTCGCCGAGCACGAGATCTCCTGATTTCTGGGCGGCAGCAATGAGGTCCTCACCGGTGTTCGACCTCACGATGATTCCATTGAAACCTTCGTCTTCCCCGGTCGGTGCGCCGCCAGGCCAGATGTCGGCCGCCGACACGTCTGCCGCTTCGCCGAGTGCATCCGGACACAGCTTGCACCGCGTCTCCAGCTCCCATCCGGACGTGTCCTCCCACAACTCGAGGTAGGTCTTCTCGAACCGTCGCCCGTCGACAGTTTCGATCACCGTTTGGCCAGGATTCCCGTGGCCCCGATATCGGAACAGCGACAGCTCCTGTTCGTGAATGCCGAACTCATCGAGGAGAGCCTGGGACTTCTTACTACGAGACTGGCCACCGCAAACCATGGCCAGCCTTGCTACGCAGAGCTCATCGACGCGCGGATCGAGACGGGCCAGCCGATGGACTGCTCCGAGATCGCACGGTTTGGCGATGATGGCGAATGGTTGCTCGTGATCCAACGCATCCACGAGGCCCGCGAGGGGTGAGGTCGGCCCATAGCGCGAGCCGGTGTTGGCCATCACCGAGTCCACGCTGTCGGAGATCACGGTTCTGCTTCGCATTGGGGCCGAAGGATCCGCTCCGACGTGGAGGACGAACGCCGCCTTCTCGGTCTTCAACAAATGAACTCCGAGTGCCGTGAGCACTCCACCGGTCGCAGCCCGGTGCCTGATCCCAGGGTCACCGGCCCATGCTTGAACCATCGTGCCGTGAGCACCCCAGATCGGATCACTCGGCCAGTCCGGTTCGCGTCGAGCCTCAGCAACGACTCCCGGACAAGCTTGTGACAAGACCGATTCCTCTTCCTTGGTCAGAGTCTCGATACCGAGCGGACGTAGCGAACCGTTGTCAGTCATTTGCATCGGCACCCGCCCGCGTGTGATGGCCTCGCACAGTCCGCAGCCGATGCACATGTCGTTGGAGACGACTTCGGCGATGATGCTCACGGCTTCGTGCCCGCCGATGACGAGTTGTCCCACTCCTTCACCAGCTTCTTGGGAGCTCGAACTCGCCAGGAATCGGTGAGCACCTCGCGGGTCTCAGCCATGTCGATCTCGTCGAGATTCACCAACATGATGGAGTGACCGTCGTAGTGATCGGTGGTGACGAACTTCTTCGGGTCGCACGCGATGAGCAGCAGGTCCCAGACAGGTCGAGTGCGGCCCGTTCGTGAGACTGATCTCACCTGCCATCGATCGACACGATCCGCATTCCATCGCTGCAGCTTGTCACGCCCTCGCACACAGGGGAATCTACGCTCGGTGGCGTGCGCAAGGGTTCTGGTGCCGACTGGCCAGCCTGCGGTGACCATCGCCCTCGATTCGAGGAGCGGAGCCATCACCGCAAGTGGCATGCCCGGCACCAACTACCTCCTTTCTTCGTACTTCGCGGACGCCGCTGAACAACGATGACTGGGGTCAGCTC
>CAZYLX010000822.1:0-2132 GCA_964648595.1 uncultured Acidimicrobiaceae bacterium | reverse complement strand
TCACCGGCGTTGTCGAACCGGGGGCTGAGCGCGTCGAAACTGAGGGTCACAAGACCCGGTGAACGCTCCGCGTTCCTGGAGTTGTTCGCTTGCGCTCACAACTCCCACAGTTCGGCTCATTGTGGATGTTCAGGACTGGGCGGATTGGATAGCGGTCCAGACGCGCTCAGCGGTGAGGGGCATGTCGATGTGCTTCACACCGAGATGGCTCACCGCATCGATCACGGCGTTGTGGATCGCCGGTGTCGAACCGATCGTTCCGCTCTCGCCGATGCCCTTGGCCCCCAATGGATTCCGAGGCGATGGGGTTTCGGTGTTGTGCGTCTCGAAGCTGATCAGCTCGGTTGCCGCCGGCATGGCGTAGTCCATGAGGTTCGAGGTGATCGGGTTGCCGCCCTCGTCGTACATGACCTGCTCGTAGAGCGCTTGAGCAGCACCCTGAGCGATGCCTCCGTGCTGCTGGCCGGTCACCAGCATCGGGTTGAGGATCTTGCCGCAGTCATCGACGGCGACGTGTCGCAGCATGGTGACCTCGCCGGTGTCGGTGTCGACCTCGACCAGCGAGACGTGTGCGCCGAACGGGAAGGTCGAGTCCTGACCATCGAAGTCGAGCTCGTGGGACAGCCCGGGATCCATGCCGTCGGGGAGCTTGGCGGGATCGTTGGCGGCCTTCGCGAGGTCGGCCCACGTGATGTTCGACGACGGAACGCCGGCAACCTGCAGGCCACCGTCGGCCTTCTCTATGTCGGCTTCGTTGGCCTCGAGCATGTGAGCAGCAAGCTTGCGGGCCTTGGCGAGCACCGTCTCGCTCGCAACGTGCACAGCGGAGCCTGCCGTCTGCAGCGACCGGGAACCCATCGTGCCGGCGCCTCGAGGCACCTCAGCGGTGTCGGACTGCATCAGCGTGACGTCATCCATGCCGACGCCGAGCATGTCGGCCACGATCATTGAGAATGCTGTTTCGTGGCCCTGGCCATGAGAGCTGGTGCCGACGCGGGCGGTGACTGAGCCGTCTTCGTTGATCTCAACAGCTCCGTACTCGATGTGGAGACCGGCCGGTGCGGTGACCTCGACGTAGGTGCTGATGCCGACGCCGAGTTGCTTCGGGTCGCCGGAAGCGCGACGGGCCTTTTGATCGGCGAGCATTCCCTGGTAGTCGGCGGCCTCGAGAGCTGCGTCGAGTGCCTTTTCGTACTCGCCGTTGTCGTAGTTGGCGCCACCGTGGGTGGTGAGCGGGAACTGATCTGGCTGCAAGAAGTTCTTGCGTCGCAGCTCAGCCGGATCGACACCCATCTGATCGGCGGCCATGTCCATCATGCGCTCGAGCATCTGTGTGGCTTCGGGTCGACCCGCACCCCGGTAGGCCGCGGTCTGGGTGGTGTTCGTGATGGCCGACAGTGCGTGGAACCGGATCTTCGGGATGTTGTAGACACCCTGGATCATCGTCTGGGTGAAGACGGTGAGGAAGGCGCCGATGGCCGGATAGGCGCCACCGTCGGCGACGGTTTCGCAGTCCATACCGACGAGGACACCGTTGTCGTCGAAGCCCATCTTGGTGTGCATCATCATGTCTCGACCGTGGGCGAGAGAGACCATGTTTTCGCTGCGGACCTCGGTCCACTTGACGGGCTGGCCGAGCTCTTTGGCAAGCGCAACGGTGATGAAGTGCTCGACGTAGGCGCCGGCCTTCGGACCGAAGCCGCCACCAACGGCGGGAGCTGCAACCCGAAGCTTCTCCGGGTCGAGGCCGTTCTGCCCGACGATGACGTCACGCACCGCGATCGGGTTCTGGCTGGGGATCCACACGGTCATGAAGCCGTCATCGCCGGGAACAGCGAGACATCCGTTCGGCTCCATCGGGACACCGGCGAGCCGCTGGCTGTAGACGCTGCCCTCGACGATCTGGGTGGCCCCTTCGAGGGGGTCACCGTCTTCGAGGCCGATGCCGGTCTCGAAGATCATGTTGCTGCCATGCTCTTCGAAGATGATGGGGGCGTCGGGAGCGAGTGCTGCTTCGGCATTGGTGACGACGTCGAGTGGCTCGTAGTCGACGACGACTGCCTCGGCTGCGTCTTCGGCTTCTGGCCTCGAACTGGCGACCACTCCCGGCCATGCGGCGGATCAACGCGTCG
>CAZYLX010000821.1:0-2133 GCA_964648595.1 uncultured Acidimicrobiaceae bacterium | reverse complement strand
GTCTGGGACGGTGGCTGCTAACCCCTCTTCGGGAGTTCAACGCCGCTCAGGATCGCCATAGTGCTCTCACTGTGAGCACGGCGCACTTCGGAGATGCTTTGGTAGGCATCGGAAGCCGCGTTCGTACTCACGGAAGGCGTCGGCATCGGCATCGGTGATCTTGACTTGCGCAACAAAGTAGGAAGGCACTGGAAATCCCCCTGTTGTGTGGTCTGCGCCACGAAGGTTATGTCACAGAGCCGACCTCCGGGGCTGCTCGACCGCCTTAGAAGCCTCCCCTCGCATCGCAGGTGCCGGTAGGGGTCGCTCAGATCCGCAACCCGGTCTGATGCCGTCAACCAGCGCGCCAATCCGCAATTCCGAGGGGTGAAGCCAGAGGGGTTCGAGTCCCGCAGCGCCATGCTCCGAGACTCCTCAAACCCCAGCCTCCTGGACAACGCTGACCAGGGGAAACACGATCTGACCGCTTCGGGAGCTACGCCCGTCGGAGTCGCTGAAGCATTCACTTCATCCCCGAAGATCTCCAAGCCGTGTCCATGGGCGTCCACAGCCGTCAACACGGGTCCACAGAGAATGGCTCCAACTTGGCTCCCAACGATGGCACTGCCCAGCTTCTGCAGCAAGGACGATGGCTTCCGTTCTGGCCTGACGCGCTACGCGGTTCGTTCTTTCCCATCGGCACTACCCGGTCTCAACTACGGCGAAAACGAAGTCGAATAGACTTGTGCGGTGATGAGCGACCAAGTTGAGCGCACTGTCGACGCGGCCCGGCGCAGCTTCAACCGAGAGTTGCTCTCGGGGGACTACCGGGATACCCACAGCAACAACGATCAAGTGGACCGCCTAGTTGCCTTTCTCGACCCTAGGCCAGCCGGCACCTACCTGGATCTAGCCACCGGCAACGGAGACCTCGCCTTCGCTATCGCCGGCCACCAGACAAAGGCCCACGTCATTGGTATCGACATTGCCGACATGGCGATATCGCGGAACCAGACCACGGCCAGGGAGCAGGGGTACACCAAAGTCGAGTTTCTCGTCGCTGATGGCCGCAAGATTGATTTTCCGAACGCCAGTTTCGACGGCATCACCTGGCGCTACGCGTTGCATCACTTCCCCCAAGTCGAGACGACGCTCGCCGACGCCCGCCGCATGCTGAGGCCGACGGCTGTCTTGGTGGTCGCTGACGCGGTCAGACATCCCAGGGACGATCGAGACTTCATCAACCAATTTCAGGCCCTCAAGCCCGATGGCCACGTGCGGATCTACACCGCCAACGGCCTCGTTGATCTGTTCCGTGCCAACGGTTTCGAGGCGCAACAGCAGTTCATGTCGACGATCACGTTCACACGACACCTCAACGCCGACTATCGCGACCTAATCGACGGGACGCCTCTAGAGATCCTGGACCTCTACGACGTCACCGTCGCTGGCGATCGAGCCGTGTTGACCTTCGACGTCCTCAATGTCAAGTTCGCGGCTCTGACCGACTGAACACACCCCCGTCGTCCGCGACCAGCGCTGTGCACATATTCGACATCCACCGCACCACCGTCATGGCACACCTCAAACGAAACAGCCCGCATCCCAGCGCATCTCGATGAGACCGACTTGACGTTGCGAGCTTCGCTGATGTCGGCAACCCATTCGGCCCGGGACGCCAGATCACCAACGAGACAACCGTCGAACTGTCCCAGTCCGCCAAACCCGGCAAGCGGATACTCGATCGTCAACGCCGAGAACATCGATGCCGCTGAGCAACTCCTTGAGGGCTGTCCCATCGTCGACAGCGTCAGCTTCTACGAGGCCCTGCCGGCCGAAGACCCCACCGTGAGAGAAGACCTAGACTCACTCATGCTCCAGCAACAAGAGCAATACACGAAGAAGTTCGCCAGCCGGCCAGGGCTCAAGCCCTTGGTCCACAACGACAAGAAGGAAATTCGATGAGGAATGTCAAGGCAGAGCAGACGTTGACTGCGAAGCGGTCGAGCGTGTGGGCCGTGTTGGCCGATTTCCCCAACATCGTCGATTGGAACGACGGCATCAAGAACAGCTACGCCATCGGCGATGCAACCGGGGGTGTCGGAGCCCAGCGGCAATGCGACATTGTCCCCAACGGAAAGATGAGGATGAGAG
>CAZYLX010000820.1:0-2133 GCA_964648595.1 uncultured Acidimicrobiaceae bacterium | reverse complement strand
CGGTGATCTCCTTGAGTACCGCCTTGAGCCGCTCTTCGAACTCGCCGCGGAACTTCGCCCCTGCCAACATCGCCGAGATGTCGAGGGAAATCACTCGACGGTTACGGAGCGATTCTGGAACGTCGCCCTCGATGATCCGCTGGGCCAAGCCCTCGACGATGGCCGTCTTGCCAACACCAGGTTCACCGATGAGGACGGGATTGTTCTTCGTCCGCCGACTCAACACTTGGATGACGCGGCGAATCTCCTCGTCTCGTCCGATGACGGGATCGAGTTTGCCGGCCCTCGCAGCTTCTGTGAGGTCGCGGCCGTACTTCTCGAGCGCTTGGAACTGATCCTCGGGGTTCTGCGATGTGATGCGGTGAGAACCGCGAACGTCCTGGAGGGCACTCAGCAAGTCTTCGCGACTGAGATCGATTCGGCGTGCGGTGGGGCCGGCGGGGTCGGGATTGGCGAGTGCGAGAAGCAAGTGCTCGGTACTCAGATAGTCGTCGCCGAGGTCGGCGCGAACCGAGTCGGCATCAGCCATGACGCGGTTGGTCGTCTTGGCGAAACGGGACTCAGAGCCGTAGGCCTTCGGAAGTTCGGCCAACGCCGCTTCGCACTCGTTGCGGATACTGGCGGGCTGTTTGCCCAGCTTGTTGAGGATGGGGAGGACCACGCCTTCCGCCTGACTGAGCAGAGCGAGAAGCAGGTGATCCGGGGTGACTTCGGGGTTGGCGTCGGCTTTCGCTCGTTCGATGGCGGTCGTGACCGCCTCTTGGGTCTTGATCGTCCAGCGGTTGGGATCGAGGGCCATGGGAGTCTCCTCTCGAGACATGCGGTGAATGTGCTTGTGGGGCAGCCGTCGCTGGGGTCAGGCTCGACGCGGACGTCGATAGACGGTGACGGCTTGGGACACTGGGACCAGGTCGCGGCGACTCTCGCGTCTGACCTGTTCGATGGCGTCGTGCTGTTGCTGTTGGAGTTCCTGGATCGTGGCCGCGGCTTTCGCCAGCTGCCGTTCGAGGGCGAGGACACGCTTGACTCCGGCGAGGTTGAGACCTTCCTCGGTCAGGTTCTGGACCCGTCGGAGATGTTCGATGTCGGCGTCGGAGTAGCGGCGGCTGCCGCCACCGGTGCGGGCCGGAGCGACAAGGCCCTTGCGTTCATAGATGCGAAGCGTCTGTGGGTGAACGCCGGCCAACTCTGCGGCGACCGAGATCACATAGACGGCTCGATTGCTGTCGTGGGTTGGGCTCTCGTGCTCGGCCATGACGTTCACTCCTTTCTCCCCGTTGGTCCGGGGCTTCGGCTCAGATCATTCGGTTGGGAACTCGTTGATTCGGTATCACAGCGTCTCGCCAACACCGCTCGGGCGCATTGGATCGGAGAGGACGTCAGCCAGCGACTCGATGGCCGTTCGCTCGGCGTCAGACAGCTTGGTAGGAACGTGGACGATGACGGTCACGAGGAGATCACCGGTCTTCGACCCCGATGCGACACCTCGGCCTTTGACCCTGAACGTCTTCCCTGATGCCGTTCCCGGTGGGACCTTCAGCGTGACCGATGTGCCTTCCATGGTCGGGACGCCGACGTTGGCACCAAGCGCCGCCTCAGCGAACGAGATGGGGATCTCGACGGTGAGGTGATTGCCCTTGCGGCCGAAATGCTCATGGGGCGCGACATCGATGACGACAAAGAGATCGCCGTGTGGGCCACCGTGGCGGCCGGGGCCACCCCGTCCTTTGAGGCGAATCTTCTGGCCGTCCTTGACACCGGCCGGGACGCGCACCTTCACCTGACGAGGGCGGCGTTCCAAACCATTGCCGTGGCAGGTCGGGCACGGATCGGTCACGACTCGACCTCGACCGCCGCATTGCGCACACGGCTGACTGAACGAGAAGAGGCCCTGGTTGTCGTCGAGTACTCCCCGCCCTCCGCAACGTGAACACGCCGTCGGTTGTGTTCCGGGCCGAGCGCCGGAACCCTTGCACGTGGAGCACGGAGCGTCAGACGTCAGATGCACCGACGTCGTGACGCCGGCGACTGCATCGTCGAAGCTGAGATGAAGCCGCGTTTCGAGGTCGTCACCCTTGAGCGGGCCGGCAGCTCCGCCACCACCCGGCGAGCGGCCACGCCCGCCGAACACAC
>CAZYLX010000819.1:0-2135 GCA_964648595.1 uncultured Acidimicrobiaceae bacterium | reverse complement strand
AGGTAGAAGACGTCGCCGGGGTATGCCTCACGGCCCGGTGGGCGACGAAGCAGCAGCGACACCTGGCGATACGCCTCGGCTTGCTTGGAGAGATCGTCGTAGATGGCGAGGGCATGGCCCCCGTTTTCCATCCAGTGCTGACCCATGGCGCACCCGGTGTAGGGGGCGAGGAACTTGTATGGAGCGGGGTCACCGGCAGAGGCGACAACAACCACGGTGTATTCCATGGCGCCGGCCTCATCGAGGAGGGCGACGGTCTGAGCGACGGTCGAGGCCTTCTGTCCGATGGCGACATACACGCACTTCACGCCGAGGCCCTTCTGGGCCAGAATCGCATCGATGGCGATGGTGGTCTTGCCGGTCTTGCGGTCGCCGATGATCAGCTCCCGCTGACCGCGGCCAATCGGGATCAGTGAATCGACGGCTTTGATGCCGGTTTGCATCGGCTCGTGCACTGGCTTACGGCCCGTGATGCCCGGCGCCTGAATCTCCATGCGGCGGGTCTGGACGTTGACCAGAGGGCCCTTGCCGTCGATCGGCTCGCCCAGCATGTTCACGACTCGACCGAGCACGCCGTCACCAACGGGGACGGAAAGAATCTCGCCCGTGGACTCGACAGCTTGGCCTTCTTCGATCTTGTCGACATCGCCCAGCACAACAGCGCCGATCGAGGCTTCGTCGAGGTTGAGCGCGAGACCGATGGTCCCGTCGGCGAACCGGAGCATCTCGTTCACCGCGGCATCGGGCAGACCGCCGACACGGGCGATTCCGTCACCGACCTCGAGCACACGACCAACGGTCTTGCTCGAAACATCGGACTCGAAGCTCTCGAGATTCTTCTTCAGTGCCCCGGTGATGTCAGCGGGGTCGAATGTGAGTGCCATGAAAGCTCCTAGAGGGCTTCGCGCATCTGGGCGAGACGAGTACGGATTGAACCATCGATGACGGTGTCACCAATGGTGGTCACCGCGCCGCCGACCACCGAGGGGTCGACGACCACCTGGAGCTCGACGTCGGCTCCGGTCTTTTGCTTGAGTGCAGCAGCGAGCTGCTCTTCTTGGACTGTGGTGAGGGCAACGGCGGATCGAACCATCGCCACCTCCTTGCCGGACGACGAGGCCGCGAGGCTGATGAACGCCTGGACGATCTCGTTGAGTTGGCCGCCACGACCAGCCGCAACGATCATGCCGACGATCGCACGCACGACGTCGGTGGTCTTTCCGGCGAGAACGTCGTCAACGATCTGGCCACGCACGGCGGCAGGCACGAGGTTGTTCGACAGCGTCGAACGAAGCTCGTCGTTCCCGGTGATGACGCGAGCGACATCGGCGAGCTGGCTCTTGGTCGATTCGACATCACCTTCGGCTCGTGCGATGGCCAGCAGGCCTTCGGCATATCCGGTGTGTGCATCCATGAAGTGCTTCGATCCTTGTCTTGGTGTGGCTGTGGCTGCCGGCTACTGATCAGCGATCGCTGATCAGCCCTGGCCAACCTGGCTGATGTATTGATCGATCAGATCGGACTGGGTGGCGTCGTCGAGCGAATCGGAGACGACGGCTTCAGCGGCGTCTCGTGTGAGAACGGCCACCTCTTCGCGCATGTCGGCGAGTGCCTGTGATCGCTGCGTTGCGACATCGGCATTGGCTCGGGTCACCAGCGCCGCAGCGTCAGTTTGAGCCTTGGCTGCCATGTCGGTCTTGAGACGAGCGGCTGTCTCTTCGGCTTCAGCGCGGATCCGACCCTGCTCGACGGTGACATCGGGGACATCAGCGGCCTTCGCGGTGAGTGCGGCTTCGGCTTCGTTCCGTTCTGCCTCAGCCGCTGCGAGCTCGTCACGGATGCGACTCGTGCGGCCGGAGAAGGCCGCCTTGATCGCTGGACCGGCCTTCCAGACCACCAGCGCCAACAGCACGAAAAAGGCCAGGGAGCCCCAAATGACCTCGTTGATGTCAGATGCCAGGTGGACACCGTTCGGTTCTTCGCTGGCAAAGATCGAGAGCATGTTCGTCCTCAGTTCGGGTTGGAAAGGAACCGGTCGACCACAGGCTGGGCATCAGCCAGCGCAATGGGACGGTTCATGACACGTGACGCAGCGTCAGTGGCGAGTTCGGCGACCTGAGGACGGACCCCATCCA
>CAZYLX010000818.1:0-2137 GCA_964648595.1 uncultured Acidimicrobiaceae bacterium | reverse complement strand
GGTGTGGGGCGAGGCGATTCGTGACGTCGTCGAGAGCGGCATCTCGGGGGAGCAGCGTCAGGCGCTCGCGGGGGCTGCCGGGCCGTTCTCGTGGCAGCGATCGGTCGATCGCCTCGTCGCCGAGCTGTCGTGACCTACCGATCCGCCGTGATGCCCTGCATCCACAGGTCGGTGAAACGCTGCGGGGTGTTGAACGCCACGTAGGGCTCCGAGACCTCGGTCCGGGTCGACGTGAGTTCTTCGCGAGTGATCTGCTCGACGGCAGCTCCGAGTTCATCGGCGTTCCTGGTGTCCGCCGTCACGCCGAGTCGGTAGCGCTGCGTCGCCTTGCCGACCCAGCCGTAGTCGGAGCTCAACAGCGGTGTTCCCAGATAGGCAGCGCGGGCGACGATTCCCGACGAACCGACGTGGCAAACGTAGGTGGCACACAGTGCGTCGGCGCTGCACAAAGCGGCCCAGAACTCGTCGTCGTCGAGATGCCGGTCGACCACGATGATGCGATCGTCGGCCGCCGCCATTGCCTCGAGTGCCGGCTTGATGCTCGGGGCCACCCGGCCGAGATAGGCAAGGACGACGCCGTCTGGTACATCTGCAGAAGCGAACGCCTGGGCGAGCTCGAGCGCTCCCTTGCGCTCATCGATCGCCCCAGCGAGCACCAGCAGGCGGGCATCGTTTGGAAGGCAGAACACGGCGCGTGCGTCGGTCTTCGGAATAGCCACTCGCTGTTCTACCGGTTCCGGCATGAGCTGCGTGTCCTGGCTGCCGAGGTACTCGGCAGCCAGCGGATCGAGGAAGAACACACGACGCCATGGGGTCGAGCGCACCGCGCGAAGCGCGGCTGCGGCGAGGGCGCGATCGCGGTGGCGATCGAGCGGGTAGGCGAACCGCGCCCGGAACAGGAGGGCCTCGACCGGCGCGGTGCTCTTGGGCCACGCCCCCGGCAAGGTGGCCAGCTGGGCAAGGTGGTCGCCGTACGGCACATACAGCCAGTCGGTCGATGTCTCGGTGGCAAGCCTCCTGATGTCGGCGAACCGGCTGCGGGCGTTCGTTGCTGTGAGGTCTTCGATTGGGGTGGCGTCGGAGCGCACGTCGATTGTGTTGATGAGGCCGCCGAGGTGTGTGGCTGCTTGTGCTGACTTGGCCGCCGCTTCGGTGGTGACCCAGGTCGGCGTGAATCCGAGATCGACGAGTCCGGCGGCGATCAGCCGGACAAAGTCGAGGCGGTGACCGAGCGGATTCGGTTCGTAGATGATTGGGGTCACGCGGTCACCGCCGGTCCTCGTGCGATGGCTCGGCGGTTAATTCCAGTTGACTCTCCAGGAACCGGCCGTACCAACGCGGCGAGTGCCATTTCGACTGGATCGGCCAGCCGATGTCGATGACATCGAGACGGTCCTTCGCGAACGCTGTGTCTGTCCCGTACCAGTCGATTGGAAGGACGCTCTCGAGGTCGATGAACGACAACTCATCGCCCCTGCGGACCACGTTGTGATACTCGAGGTCGTTGAAGTAGAGGCCGGTGCGGGTGGTCACAGCGCAGACCGCATCCCGCAGGCAGCCGCCTACGTAGCGCTCGAAGGAGTAGCGGTCGAGTGGCTCACCTGCTGCGATTGAGTAGCCCCGGATGGTGCCGCTGTCGTCCACGAACACCTCGGCGAGTCCGGGGCAGAGGAATTCATACATCCCTCGATCGAGAGCGTCGGCGAGAAATCGTCCCTCGCCCTGTTGGCAGAAGTGCTCGTCGAACAGTTTCACATACCGATCGTTGTGGGCGTCGAGGTAGATCCGGGAGCCTCGCGGAATCCATGCACCTCGCCGGCCGAAGCTGTCGGTGTCCTCGCCATCGTCATCGGCGACGAAGCGGCGGTAGATGTCGTCCCGCACGAGCGGGAACGCCTCGTCGTCCGCCACGTCGACGTCGGCCAGGCTGGTCACCGTGCAATCGGCCCCGGCACCGGCATCAGCTCCGGCGAGGTATGCCGCCGCCCGTTGGGACAGGCGTTCCTCGAAGGGGGTGTCGATGCCGGAACGCGTTGCCTTCCTTGCCAGGTACGCGAGGTTCCGCTGGAGCCGTGAGCCGAGTTCGGTGCCAGAAACCACGGTCGACCTGCTACTCGTTCTCGCTGACGATCTCTTG
>CAZYLX010000817.1:0-2143 GCA_964648595.1 uncultured Acidimicrobiaceae bacterium | reverse complement strand
GGAATCAGTCATCCCCTGTGGATCGTTCCGCTTTCAGTGGTTACCGGTTCCCACCAGAGATGATCATGCTCGCCGTCCGGCTCAAGGACTCGAGACCGTCATCGAAGAAGCTAGCCCGGACGCGTTTCACAACACCAACCAATACCCCGACAACCCTGTCGAGTCCGACCACTGCCGACTCAAAGCCAGACTCAAACCAATGCGAGCATTCAGAGCCGACCGCACCGCCACGGTCGCGACCCGCGGTCACGCCCTTATCCGGAACCTAGGACGCGGCCACTACGAACTCGGAACCGAAAGCCACCGACACCTCCGAATCACCACTGCGTTCGAAGTGCTCACCGAAACAATCTGACCCGCAGATCAGGCGTCGCCCGGCCGCCAACACGCCCGACGATCAAACAACGCAACAGTGCCAGCCAAGCGACATGCAGCAGAGCCAACGAAGCGAGATAGATATCGTCGAACGTGGCTTTTTAGATGGGTCTGTTAACGTTGGCGATGGCTTACTCTGTGCTTCACCCGTTGTCGGAGTTGTCGGAGTATGTATCCAGCGGTGGCCTCTCTGGCCTCGTCGCTGCACGGGGCCGTACCCCCGAAGAGACGATCTCGCTCATTTCAGAGGCTGGCGTCCGCGGCCGTGGTGGCGCGGGGTTTCCGACTGCACGGAAGTGGGCTGGTGTGATCGCTGGGGCTGGCGACGACGATGAATGCTTCGTGGTCGTCAACGCAGCCGAGGGTGAACCCGGAACGTTCAAAGACCGAGCACTCCTGCGAGCCAACCCATACGTCGTGCTCGAAGGGGCACTCATCGCGGCGTTTTGCGTTCAGGCTTCTCGCGTCGTGGTTGCCACAAAAGCGAAATACACCGAGCAGCTCGCTGCGATTCGAAGTGCGATCGACGAACTCGCTATCAACGGTTGGCTCGATGGAGTCGATGTGGTCGTCGTCGAGGGCCCAGATCACTATTTGTTCGGCGAAGAAACAGCGCTGCTCGAGGTCATCGAAGGTGACGATCCACTCCCTCGTCAGATCCCGCCCTATCTGTACGGCCTGTACACAACAGGCCCGCAGCTCGGATGGTCAGCGGGAATCGACGACTCGCCAGGCGGCCCCGGCGTCGCGAGTTCGAACCCGGCTGTTGTCAACAACGCCGAAACGCTTGCCCACGTCGCGCTTGTGTGCCGCAACGGATCCGACTGGTACCGCAAACTCGGCACAACAGACTCACCGGGCCCGACCATCGTCACGATCACCGGCGACGTCCAACGAGCCGCCATCGCCGAAGTCGAACTCGGCACACCACTCAACACCCTCATTGACGACCTCGCAGGAGGACCCCGGCCAGGCCGATCAATCAAAGCCGTGCTCTCCGGCGTCTCCAACCCAGTCCTCACCTCCGACGCGCTTGGAGCACCCACCTCCTATGAAGGTCTCGCATCCGTTGGCGGCGGGCTCGGCTCCGCCGGCTTCATCGTCTACGACGACTCCCGCAACATGGTGGACGTCGCCTACCAAGTGTCTCGATTCCTCCATGTCGAGTCATGCGGCCAATGCAACTCATGCAAGCTCGGCACCCACGAAGTCACCGCCATCCTCGAACAACTCGTACTCGCCAGACCACAAAAGATCGACGCAGTGGCAAACCTGCGGCGATACCTCAAATCCGTCAACGACTCCGCCCGGTGCTACCTACCCACCCAGGAACAAGTCCTGATCGCAAGCCTTCTCGACCGTTTCCCACACGACCTAGCCAAACGTCTCAGCGGAGTTCCCGGCGATCTCGACGTGCCACTGCCCCAGATCACCGACATACGAGATGGCACCGCCAGCTTGGCAACCGGCCCACCCCACAAACACCCAGACTGGACACTCAAAGACACTCCAGTCCGACTCACCAACACATAGCACTCCCCACCGCAGAGCCCCATCGCTGCTGCCTGCCAGAACATTTCACTCCCCTACTGATCGACGCGGCCAGGCCCTGCCAACGCCGGGTAGGTGTTCGCTGGTTCGTCGACGCGACCTACGTCAAAGTTGCGGGGAAATGGCGCTACGTCTACCGGGGACTGATGCGTTGAGGGATCAATTTCATTGCCTGGCCGCGGTGTCGAGATGAGTCATCACCGGAATCAGTCACCCC
>CAZYLX010000816.1:0-2150 GCA_964648595.1 uncultured Acidimicrobiaceae bacterium | reverse complement strand
TGCGAGCGAAGTTCTCGTGTTGCGGCTCCCCGGTGAAGAGGCTCAAGGCCTCGTTGTCTGGCTCTGGCCCGTCACTTACCGACTCGCCGCTCATCAGAACTCCCTGCCGCTCGTTGTCAGTACCGCCTCGTGTCTACACGAGGCGAAGGAGCGGCGTCGAGAAGCCGTTGGGCCGCCTCAACGGCGAGCCCGCTCGAGGCCTGGGTCGCCGCCGTCAACTGAGTGACGACGGCGCCCAGGCGAAGAGCTCAGCGGTTCACTTCTCGAGTGCTTCGAGGTCGGCCTGGTACTGCTTGAGGAGGCGGGAGATCTCGGCGTCACGCTCGATCTCGATGTTCTCGAGCTGCACTTCGATGGCGGTGATCGCCGGGCTTGCCTCGGCGATGGCGGCGTCACGGTCCAACTCCCACTGCTCGAAGATGGCGGAGAGCTCGGCTTCGATCTCTACACGTCGCTCCTCGTCTTCGGTGATCTCGAGTTCGGCGTAGAGCGGAGCCTTCGCATCGTTGCGGGCCTGCTCCAGAGGGCCGAGCGTCGTCTCGAGCGCCTCGACAAGCGGCTTCTTCTCGGCTTCGAGCGGCTGGATCAGCGCAGTGGCGGCGGCGTAGACGGCTTCCTTGTCCAGCAGCAGCTGGGCGAGCAGGGCATCGACGGCTTCCTGATTCGCCGAAGGCTCTTCTTCCTTCGGCTTGTCTTCCTCGGCCTCGGCTTTCTCTGCAGCCTCCTTCTCCGCCGCAGCCTTCTCTGCAGCCTCCTTCTCCTCGGCAGCTTTCTCCTCCGCCGCCTTCTCCTCCGCCGCAGCCTGTGCCGCAGCTTCCTTCTCCGCTGTTTCTTCAGCCTTGTCCTTCGCCTCTTCGAACGCTGCCGCGAAATCGACTTCGGGGAGCTTGTCGGTCTCGATTGCTTCGGGCTCTGGCTCGTCGACCTTGTCCTCGAGGGGAAGTTCGGCCGGGGTTTCGTCGATCGGCGTGTCGGCAACGACGACGACGGCTGCTTTGTCAGGCAGGCCGGGCAGGTCGACGACGCCGGTGGCTTGAGCGCCGGTGACCGACGCAACGGCAACAGCGCCTCCGAGCAACAGCTTTCCAGTCACGGTTCCGGCAAACGTCAGGACTTCTGCGAACACTGAATTTCTCCTCGGTTGGTCCGCAGTCGTGAGGTCCAGGTCGGCACTCACTGCTACGGGGGCCGGCGGTTCCGCCGACGACTCGGTTGCAGTGAGACCCACGCCGACGTACTCAGCCAACGCTCCCCGCACAGCGGGGGTCGGTGTCGCTGACGTCATGGTGCGAACGTCATTGACCATCGCAGCCAGATCGGCGAACTCGGGCGAGAGGATCTCGCCGTCGAGCAGCCGCTCGGCCGTGTCCGGAGTGAGCGAATCGTCGTGCATCTCCAAGGAGGAATCGTCGAATGTGCTCATCGGGATACGGCTCCTCGAGATAATTCCTTTCGCATGCTCGCCAGAGCTCGATGCTGCATTGCTTTCACGGCACCAACGGAGCGTCCGGTGAGCGCTGCCACTTCATCGATCGGCAGGTCGGCGACCAATCGGAGGAACACGATTTCGCGTTGGTCGTTGGTGAGACGGCGCATGGCGTCGGCGGTGGCCGGGGCCAGACCGGCGAGGGCATCGGCCTCGGCGCTGTTGACCGCATCCCGGGATTCGACAGCGTCTCGGTCGAAGGTGGCAGTGATGACCCGGCGTCGGCGTTTACGCCGTTCGTCGCTGATCTTGTTGCGGGCGATGGCGAACACGAAGCTGACGAAAGCGTTCGAGCCACCGCTGAAGGTGGTGATTCGTCCGAACGCGGCAGCGAAGACGTCGTTGGCAACACCTTCTGCATCCTCACTGCCTTGTAGCCGGGCGAAGGCCGTCACTTGGCGGGAGAAGCGATGCCAGAGCCATTCGAACCCAAGGGGCTGGCCGGCGCGCGCCGCGTCGAGCGCTCGTTCGAACGCGGCCTCGTCGGCTGGATCCCTCGGAGTCGTTGACGGTGACGGCATCACTCGCCGACATCGACACCGAGCAGCAGGCCCTTGAGCGAAGGGGGTCGGGCGGTCCAGTCCACCGCCGATCTCAGGCTGCTGCGCCCGACGACAGAGGCGACTCGACGCCGGTCAGCATCTCGAAGGCCTCGGCCCGCTCT
>CAZYLX010000815.1:0-2155 GCA_964648595.1 uncultured Acidimicrobiaceae bacterium | reverse complement strand
ATTTGAAGGTGGCGAGCTTTGGATCACCGTCGATGATGTCAGACGCCCGCTGCTCGAACGGCAGAACAATGTTGACGCCGTAGGTGTTCTCGACCCCTGCACCCTCGATGGCAGCATGCATGATCCCCGGGCCGGCACCGCTGATCACCATCCATTCCATCGCCGCCATCGCTCGTCCGAATTCGATAGCCAGTCGGTAGTCGGCCGCCTCGGGCTTGGTACGGGCCGATCCGAAGACCGTGACCTTTGCTCGGTGCGGATCCTGGGAGAAGACCTGGTAGCCGTTGAGCATCTCGACCATGCTCTGCGAGGCGATCTTGAGGTCGAGACGAGCGACCTCACTAGCGTCCATGTCGAGTGCGGTGACGATCATCCGACGGATGAGGTCGTCGTTTGCGTCGAGGCCGACGGCGGCAACCAGCTCACTGATGAGACGGTCGACCTCGCCCTCGCCGTATGTGTTGCGTGCCCTTGGCGCTGTCATGCGCTCCGACCGTACCGCCTGCGGTCGCGACGGCGCGTTGTTCGGCATCACGAGCCGCAGATCATGTTGCGGATGGCTTCGAGCGTGTGCTTTCCTCGTCCTGTCGCCCCGTCGGGCCGGCGATGCGAGAGGGAGCGTCTATGGCGGGCAATTGGATGATGAAACCCGATCCGTCGATCGGGAGCTACGACGAGGTGCCGTGGTATCGACGGACCTGGTTCGTCGTCACGATGACTTTCCTGTTCTGGCCAGTGGCGATCATCGTCGCCGCAACCGGGGACATCTTCCAACGAGCCACCAGCCGGTCTCGACGCGAGTCCGACGCAGAGGTGTGGCGGTCGACCGGCACCGGGCGAGTGGTGATGGCGGCGTCCGGCCTGATCCTGGCCGCCATCTATGGGCCACGTCTGATCTCATCCATTGGCGATCTCACCGACGGAGACGATCGGGCGTCGGCGCCGCCCGCGGTGCAAGCCGAGGTCGAGGAGCGGCCCGAGGAGCCCACCGGCGTCGGCGCGGCGGACGCCTCCGATGGCGACGGGGCAACCCGCGGCGCCGAGGCGAGCGAGGAGGCCGATGACGGCGCCGCTACGGCTGACGAGGCCAAAACGTCGGGTCCCGATCCCGAGCTGGAAGCCATCGACCGGCGTCTGACCGAGATCCACCACGAGGCGGAGGCCATCGCCGAAACCATCCTCGGCAGCAACGATCTCGACCCAGCTCTCGTCGCCGCCTTCGGCGACGATCGGTACGCCGGCATGCCACTCGTGCCTGATGCCCAGATCGATGGTTTCAGCCTGACCCGCGAGGACGATGGTGATGGCCGACCGACGTCGGTCATCTCTGCAACGTTCCTCAGCACGCTCGACGTCGATGCTGCCGTCGAGGCCCTGGCGGCAATCGCCGCGTCACGCGGTCACGTCGAGGATGAGCGTGTAGATGAGACCGACGAGGACGGGGTTCGGACCGTCAGCCTCGATCACGAACCGCTCGCCGACACGCCGCTGCTGTTCGAGGGACTCAACTACGCCGTGTCGAGTTCCGCAGGCGGTGTCGAGATCCGAGTGTTCCGATTCCTCGTGGATGACGAGCCGCTCGACCGCTCGTCGCTGCTCGAACGGGCACTGTCCGGATTTCCCATTCCCGATGGATACCAGCGGGCCGGGTCCGAGGTCTCCGTCCGCTCGTCTGCGTCGGCGGGCGCCGAGTTCTCGCTCCGACTGCTCGGCCCGCAGCCGAACATGGTCGAGACCGAAGTGTTCGATGCCATCACCCAGGGTGCGGCACCCCTCTGGGCCTTCGACAGCGCTGGGTCCAACTTCATCCGGCTCACATCTGGACCGTGGGAGGCAACCGTCGGGGTGTCGCCGACGAGTTCATCGACGATCGTGAGGGTCCGCCTCTCCTGACGAGGCATTGCCGTCGCTCCGTCACCGGTGCGCCGATGCCGATGACATGAGCCCCGGAGCGCCGGTCAGACCGGTTGCGGGGAGCGCACGCGGTCCAGCCGACCGTAGAGCGTCGTGCGTTGGACCAGCCGGCGCCCGAGTGGTGTCACCAAGCCCTCGAAGTCGTCTGGCGTGAGGTGCTGACCATGAGCGGCACCGGCGGCCCGAGAGATGTTCTCGTCCATGAGCGTGCCCCCCAAGTCATTGCAGCCGGCTTGCAGAA
>CAZYLX010000814.1:0-2157 GCA_964648595.1 uncultured Acidimicrobiaceae bacterium | reverse complement strand
CTCACCTACCTCGTCTATTTACTGCTGCCGCTTCCGAAGGGGCCCGACCTTCTTCGGCTCGCCACCGATCTCGCCGGGGTCGGCGGCCCGGACCTTCAACTCGAGGTCTCTGCCATCGACTCGACCGTCGCCGTCACGGATGCCCCGGAACGCACACTCTCGATCCAGGCCAAGCTCGAACTCTCGCTCGGTGATCTGTTCATGCATCGAGAGAACCTGTGCGAGGTCTTCGATCGGTGTTATGCGGTCAGCGAATTCCTGCTCGACCGAGCCCCGGTGTGGCTCGACGACGTCTAGTCACCGGCCACCGGAGACGTTGACCAGGGATCCGGTCACGTAGCTCGCTGCGTCCGATACGAGGTACAGGATCAGCGCCGCCACCTCTTCCGCTGTCCCACCCCGTTGCATCGGGACGTTCGACGCCAAACGCTGCACTCGATCCGGTTCACCGGAGCTGGCATGGATCTCGGTGTCGATCAGACCCGGTCGAACCGCGTTGACCCGAATGCCTTCGGCGGCCACTTCCTTTGCCAAGCCGATGGTCATCGAGTCCACCGCACCCTTCGTCGCTGCGTAGTCGACGAACTCATTCGGGCTCCCGAGATACGACGCGGCCGAGGACACGTTCACGATCGATCCTCCCTCGCCACCATGCCTGGTCGACATTTGCCGCACTGCCTCGCGGGCACAGAGGAAGGCACCGATGATGTTCACGTCGACCACTTCTCGCAGCCGCTCCATGGAGAACTCGTCTACTCGGGCTTGTGTGTGCAGGATCCCCGCGTTGTTCACCAACACGGTCAGCTCCCCAAGCTCGCTTTGACTCTCCTGGAACAGATCGATCACCTGCTGCTCGTCTCGCACATCGGCCTGAATCGCCATCGCCGACACACCGGTCGCCCGACAATCGGCAACGACCTCGGCGGCCGCCGCCTCGTTCTCCGTGAAATTCACGCACACGTCGTAACCCGCGGCCGCACCCATCCGAGCGGTGGCGGCCCCGATGCCTCGACTGCCACCCGTGATCAACATGACGTTCGACATGATCGAATCATGGCACGACGGGAAAACGCAGGCCCTGATGAGTCAGCCGAGCCCCACGTCGACCCGTCCTACACTCGGTAGATGGCCTCGTCCCTCATCGAGTTGCGCCGCTTGCTCCATTCGCAGCCGGAGTTGGCCCATCACGAGCACCAAACGGCGGCGAAGGTGGTCGAGTTTCTGACACCGCTGGATCCTGACCGCCTCATCACCGGCATCGGCGGGACCGGCCTCGTTGCCACCTTCGACAGTGGCGTGCCCGGCCCGGTGCTGCTGTTCCGCAGCGAACTCGATGCGCTTCCGATCCAGGAAATCAACGTCGAGGGGCACGCTTCCACGCACCAGGGGGTCTCACACAAGTGCGGCCACGACGGCCACATAGCGATGCTCTGCGGCCTCGCCCAACGGCTCGCCGATCATCGCCCGGAACGAGGAGCCGTGCACCTGCTATTCCAGCCGGCCGAGGAGACCGGCACTGGTGCAGCTGCCGTCCTGGCCGATCCGGCGTTCGAGGCCATCCGGCCCGACTTCGCCGTCGCCATCCACAACATGCCCGGCTTCCCCCGTAGCTCGCTTGTGATCAAACCCGGCTCGATCACCGCTGCCGTGCGCAGCCTGATCGTGAGGTTTGGTGGCAGAACTGCTCACGCCAGCGAACCCGAGAAAGGCGAGAACCCGGCGCTCGCCATCGCAGACCTCCTGCAAGAATGCGACCGCCTGAGCCTCAACGACATCACCTCACCCGATTTCCGGCTCATCACTCCCATCCATGTGCGACTCGGATCGGTGGCATACGGCGTGTCGCCCGGTGACGGTGAAGTCCATCTCACCATCCGTACCGTCGCCAACGCTGACCTCGCTGCACTCCAGCAATCGATCGTCGATCTGGCCAACAAACTCGGCGAACGAGATCAGCTCGATATCGGCGTCGAGATCGTTGAGGAGTTCTACGCCAACATGAACGATCCCGAGGTCACCGTCCGCGTAATCCGGGCGGCCGAGGCCTGCGGCTACGACGTGCTCACCCCTGACGTCGGGCTTCGCACTGGTGAGGACTTCGGCCTGTTCAGCGAACGTTTCCCGTGTTGCATGGTGCTGCTCGGTGCCGGTGAGGAA
>CAZYLX010000813.1:0-2160 GCA_964648595.1 uncultured Acidimicrobiaceae bacterium | reverse complement strand
CGGGCTCAAGGCCTCGCGCTCGGCGGATGGTCCATCTTCATGTAGACGCCGCCGCGGTTCAGTTCATCCAGCATCTGCGCGATCCGATTGCGTCGAGTCTCGTCTCGCTTGGCGCGCGCGATCCACGCCAGGTAGTCGTTGCGTTGGTAGGTCGGCCGTTCCCGATACTCATCCATCAGCGCGGTCGCGTCGAGCTCCGCCCGCACGTCGTCGGGCATCTCCTGTACTGGTCGTCGGGCCATGCGCCGATCATACGCGCCAGCATGGCGGCGACGGATTTCGGTTGGCAGATTTGCATCCATGAATAGAGATTCAGGTGTATCTGGACGGTGATCGACGACCCACACCTCGTGCTCGACTCGGCATGCGCCGTGCTCGCCGATGTTCACGGCATCGAGCATGCGACGCTTCAGGTGGAACCGTTCGGCCACCAGGGCTGCGCTGTCTTCGCCTGGTAGGCGTTACCGGATCACTATCGTCGCCCTCTCAGCAATCAAGGCTGTCGTCTGCGCACCGATACACAGTTCTGGGGTGCGAAACTCCCCATGACCCGAGCGACGGGAGGGAAGCGTGCTGCTCCAGTTTGAACGGAATCAACTCGACTCCTTCTCCATTCCCAATGTCTGGTCGAAGTACGTGCGACGCGTTGGCGGCGGCCTGCGGTTGGTCGGAGATCGAACGGGCTACCGCGAGATCTACGTCCACTGTGGCAAAGACACCGGTGCGGCGGCCACCAGCCTCGGGGAACTCCTCGACAACATGCGGTCCCGCGGCGAGAGCGTCAACCTAAGCGAATTCGGCGTGTCGTCGCTTCTCCACCATGCGCTCGTTCCCCTTCCCTACACCGTGTATCAAGGCGTGTACTTCCTGGCGATGGGCGACATCGCCGATATCGGTGCTCGCAACGGAGCGCTGATGATCGAGGTGGCGAACGACTATCCGTGGACCGTGGAGCAGTCGCGCAACGACGGGACGGCCAGCGATGCTCGACTGCTCGAACTCCTGACCCGGTCCACGGCAGAGCAGCTTGGAGAGTTCGGGAACGAAGGATTCTTGATGCTGAGTTCCGGGAAGGACTCGCCGGCTGTGGCGCTCGCTCTCGCCGAGGGCGGATTCAGCCAGATTCGCTGTGTCACATACAGTTCGGGGCCAGATGACCCCGAACCGCCGATCGCAGCCGGCATCGCACGTCGTCTCGGACTTGCCCATGAGATCGTCGAGATGCCGTCGCGTGCCGATACGACGGCCGGGAGCCTTGTCCGATTCTTCGAAGCGTCTGCATCACCCGGTGTCGACCTGTCCCAGGTCCCGTATGTGCTCGCCACGGCGGCAGCGGTTCCGGCAGCCGGCGCGGTACTCGATGGTGGCGGCAACGACTCCTACATGGGATACCCGGTGACCGGTCACGATCTCACCAAGCTGCGCTACCGAGTCCGCAGCCAGGCCGTCGCGAACGCCATTCGGCGCGTCGTACCGGTCGATTCGCCGTTGAACTACGTTGCCCGGAGCCGCGCCGAAGCGACTCTACCCGGCCGAACGATGAGGCTTGCCGAGAGTCGGAGGTTGTTTCCGGCGGCCGAGGACACGAGCTCCTGGTGGTACGACGAGAGCCGCGGCATGAACCACCTGGACGACCTCGACCTCTTCGCGGTTGTGAACGAGCGGCACACCGGACCCGGCGGCTCCATGCAGAAGCAGCGCCTCGCCGCAAATGCGATCGGTCTCGGGTCGGCGCTTCCGTGGTGTGATGACGACCTGGCCGACTACTACTTCAATCTGCCGGAGGATCAGCGGTACGACCGTAGCTCGGCCAAGAACAAGCTCCTGCTTAGAAGCATGCTCCTCCGGTACCTCGACTACGACGCCGACGTCGTCGGCAAACACTATTTCAGCTTTGACGGCGCGACGTTCATCAAGCGCAATAGGGAATTCGTCGTATCCGAGATCGATGGCTGCGCGCTGTGGGACGATCGCGGGCTGCTCCTCGTGCACGGGTGGCTCGACAGGCTCGATTCCCGGCCGCTGCTCTATCACCCGCTTCTCACGTTGTTCATGGTGTCGGGCTGGTACAACCACAGCCGATATCTCAGATCCTCGCCGCCGACGACGACTTCTTCTGGAGGTGATGCCGCTTGACGTCTGCACACGATACGGTAAATG
>CAZYLX010000812.1:0-2162 GCA_964648595.1 uncultured Acidimicrobiaceae bacterium | reverse complement strand
GAACCCCGAGGCCGGCACCCGTTCGGTGCCCTTCAGTGGCGAGCTGTGGATCGAGCAAGACGACTTCCGCCTCGACCCACCGCCGAAGTACTACCGACTGACCCCTGGGCGCGAGGTCCGGTTGCGCAACGCGTTCTTCGTGACTGCGACCGAAGCCATCACCGACGACGCCGGCAATGTCGTCGAGGTCCTTGCGACCTACGACTCCGAGACTCGAGGGGGCAACGCTCCGGATGGCCGAAAGGTGAAGTCGACCATGCACTGGGTGTCGCGGCCCCACGCCGTCGATCTCACCGTGCACCGCTACGACCGTCTCTTCGCCAATTCACACCCTGGCGCTGAAGGCACCGACCCTCTCGCATCGTTGAACCTCGACTCGCGTCAGACAACCGCAGCAAGAGCCGAACCGGTCCTCGGCGAGATCGAAGCCGGTGAAGTCGTCCAGTTCGAACGCCTTGGCTACTTCGCCGCCGACCTCGACGACCCCACCGTCTTCCACCGCACAGTGGGGCTGCGCGACGAGTGGGCCAACATTCAGAAGCGCAAGAAGAACTGACCTGGCCGTCAGCCGTTCCACACTTTTCCGAATCCTCCGACGTCGTGCTGAACTGGCCGGGCTCGACCAATCCAAGGAGACGGACATGTCCACGCTGCATCCCCGCGATGTGAACCACCTCGCGCTGTCCACCACCGACATGAAACGCCAGCTGTCCTTCTGGTGTGACGTGCTCGGTCTGCCGTTGAAGGCCCTCTACTGGATGCACGGCGTGGAGGGTGCCTACCACGGCTTCGTCGAGCTCTCACCCGACTGCTATGTGGCCTTCGTACAGCACCCGGACAACGCCAAGGACATCGAGTTCGGCGTCAGCCATGCCAACGGCCCGGGGGGCGAGGTGCGAGGTGGTGCGATGCAGCACATCGCGCTGCACGTTGACACCTTTGACGAGGTGTTGGAGATGCGCGACCGGTTGCGGTCTCGCGGTGTGCAAGTCATCGGGCCGATCGACCATGGCTTCATCCAGTCGATCTATTTCGAGGGGCCGGAAGGCTTGAACCTCGAGGTGTGCTGCGGATCGAACATCGATGCTCGGGCCTGGATCGACCCCGAGGTAACGAACTTGTGTGGGATCACCACCGCCGAGCTCGAGGCCATGAAGAATCCGGCTCCGTTCGAACGACCCGCCGAACCCGTGCCGCAGCCAACCGAGCCCCACCCCGAGAACGCACGGGCTCAGCACGATCCAGAGCGCTACGCCCACGCGGCCTCCATCCCCGATGACGTCATCTGGCGAACCGCCAGCGAAACAACGCCTCCGGTCTCGGTCGCGGACTGAGGAGCAGGCATGCCCGAACTCGAAACGACCGATGACCCGAATCGCATCGTGACCGTCTTGCTGCCAGAGGACGAGTACACCCACAAGCCTGACGAGGCCGAGAACTACAACGAATCGATGTACCTGAACGCTTTCGATCTCGGCCTTGGGGGTGGGGGCTGGTTCCGGCTCGGTAACCGTGTGAACGAGGGTTATGCCGAGATGTCGGTGTGCATCTATCTGCCAGACGGGCGCGTTGGTTTCATGTACGACCGACCGGCGATCTCGAACAATGACGAGATGTCGGCCGGTGGCTTGCGTATCACCGTCGTCAAGCCATTTGAACACCTCACCGTCGAGTACGAGGGTCGAGCGTGTTTGCTCGACAACCCGGCTGACATGGCCGATCCCCGCGCCGCGTTCCGAGACAACCCGATGGTCGAGGCGACCGTCCAGCTCGACTACCGAGCGGTCTCACCGATGTACGGCGGAAAGCCCGAGTACGCCGATGGGCGCGAGATCGAGAGTGTGAATGGCTTCGCAAAGGCCCACTACGAACAGCATTGCTCGGTGACCGGCACCATCACCGTTGGCCAGGAGGTCATGGATATCGACGGGCTCGGGCTTCGGGACAAGTCGTGGGGCCCCCGCTTCTGGCAGGCGATCAGCTGGTACCGCTGGTTGCCGATGGTCTTCAACGACCAGTTCGCAATGATGCTCTCGATCGTTGCCGGGACGGCCGACGCACCCCGCTCGGGCGGCATGGTTCTGATCGGCGACGAGTATCACAAGGTGATCGACTGCACCGTCGATGCCGAGTGGGACGCGAACGGTGAGCAGACGACCATG
>CAZYLX010000811.1:0-2163 GCA_964648595.1 uncultured Acidimicrobiaceae bacterium | reverse complement strand
GATCGTCGGCGACTGCGGAGGCGATCTGATCGAGTACGGCGCCGTCTCCCGACGGGCCGAGGTCGATCGTGAGCAGGAGCGGCCCGTTGAACCCGGCACCGAACCCGGCAGCCAACAGGTCATAGGCCCGGCGGTGGGTCGTTGAGGTGGGATCGGTGCCGGCATCGGCTTGGCCGAGTCGCATGTCGAGCACCGGGATCGACAAGGTCAACAGCACCAGGGTGGCGGCGATGCCCGATCGCCATGGATGATGCGCCACCCAGTGGGCCCAGCGGACCCAGCCGCTGTGGCCGTTGCCGGTCTCGACTGCCTGGCCGGTCTCGAGCGCGGCAGCAGCCTTGGCCGCCTGTTGACGATGAGACTTTGACAAGACGCGAGGCCCGGCGAAGCCGAGCAGCGCTGGCAACAGAGTGATGGCCACCAGCACGGCGACCGCCACGACGATGGAGGCCGAGTAGCCGAGGGCGGCAACGAACGGGATGCCGGCCAATTGCAACCCGAGGATGGCGACGACGACTGTGCCGCCGGCAACCACGACGGCCTGGCCAGCGGTGGCGTTGGTGCGCCCGATTGATTCCTCGGTCGCAACGCCCGCTTCGAGGTTGTCTCGATGACGACTCAAGATGAACAGCGCATAGTCGATCCCGACACCGAGCCCGATCATCGTGCCCAGCCGGGGAGCGACCGACGGAATGTCGATGAACGCACCCAACAGGCCAACGATCGACAGCCCAACCGCGAGCCCGAGCACGGCAACCCCGAGCGGGAGGATCGCCGAGAAGACGCTGCGGAACGTGACAAACAGAATGATGAGGGCGGCGATGATTCCGATCATCTCGGCCGGACCTGTTGTCCGTTCCTTGAGCACGGTCGGTAGCTCGCCGCCGTACTCGACCTGGACTCCTGCGGCCTCGGCGGGCGCGGCGGTTTCGATGAGCGCGTCGACTGCTTCACGGCCGAGGTCCGCGGTGGAACCGTCGAACTGCACCGAGGAGAAGGCGGTCGTGCCGTCGGCTGACATCGATCGTTGGCTCGCCAACGGTTCGGTCACCGCGACCACATGGTCAAGCGCCTGGACCTCGGCAACGGTGGCCGCAATCCCGGCTGCTGCTTCGGCGTCGGTCACTGCCCCGTCGGGTGTGTGGAACACGACCATGGCGGTGGCGCCGGAGCGTTCCGGGAACTGTTCCTTGAGCAGATCGATCGCTTCCTGGGACTCGACGCCTGGTACTTCGAAGTTGTCGACGGTTCCGCCGCCCCCAGTTCGGTCGACGACCACCATGAACAGCGCCAGCACGATCCAGCCGGCGACCACCAGGCGACGGCGTGCGGCAGCGAAACGACCAAGGCGGTAGAGCCAGTTCGACATCTCGGCCCCCTTCCAGGGAGTTATTACGTGTACTGTAAACTTGCAGGCACTGTGATCTTGCATCAAGAGCGAAAATATGTCAAGATCGGACCCATGGACACCTCCGAACTCGGACTGCGCGAGCGCAAGAAACTCGAACGACGCCGCTGCATCGAAGCCGCCGCGATCGATCTGTTCGAAGCCAGCGGCTTCGACGGCACGACCATCGAAGACATCGCAGCCAAGGCCGACATCGCACCGCGGACGTTCTTCTACTACTTCGCCACCAAAGAAGATGTCGTCCTTGCCGACTACGCAGGCCGGCTCGAGCTCATCGTCGACGAACTGGGTCGGCAGCCAGAGGGAGACGGGCCCTGGGGGGCGCTGCGAGCGTCGTTTCTCGTGGTCGCCACCGACTACAGCGCCGAACGCCATCAGCTCGTTCGCCGATTCGCCATCATGGCCGAGAACCCGTCGGTCTACGCCCGGAGCCTGCAGCTCCAAGCCGGCTGGGAAGAGGCGCTGGCCGAGGCCCTCGCCGGGCGAATCGGAACCGACAACGGCATCGAGGCACGACTCATGGCCGCAGCCGCCCTGGCCTGCATGCGATCCTCGCTACAGCACTGGCTACTCACCGGGCACAAAACACCGCTCCCAGAACTCATCGAAGACTGCTTCGATCGCCTCGCCCACGGGCTCGGCGCCAAGGCATAGACCAACATGCCGACTCAAGATGCACAAGAACCGGCCACGCCTGAAGCGGAGCACGCAGAACTCGTCGAGCTGCTTCGCGAACGCGGTCTCACCGACGCAAC
>CAZYLX010000810.1:0-2163 GCA_964648595.1 uncultured Acidimicrobiaceae bacterium | reverse complement strand
GAGTCACCGCCGCATCGATGACCGCAGCGCTCGCCGTCCCCCACATCCACGGCGCTGACGAGTTCGATGCCAGCGCATTGCTCTCTGGCCGCCGTCGAATCAAGGATCTCCACCCGGACCGAGCCGCTCACCTGACACCGCTGTCTTTCTTTGTGATGGCCGTTGCCGATGGCCTCCGCCGGTACCCCATGGTGAACGCGTCGATCGAGATCGACGGTGCCGGTGCCGGTCACATCGATGTCCATGAGCAAGTGAACGTCGGCATCGCCGTCGCAACCGATGCCGGGCTCGTTGTTCCCGTGATTCGCGCCGCAGATCGGCGAAGCCTCTTCGAGCTCGCGGAGGAGATCCACCGCCTCACCTCTGCGTCTCGGGAACGCACCATTGGGACCAGCGATCTCCGGGGCGGCACCGCAACCATCACGAACTACGGCAGCCTCGGTGGCCGATTCTCCTCGCCGATGATCCGAACCCCTGAGGCCGCCATCGTCGGATTTGGTTCGATCCGAGAACGGCCGATCGTCGTTTCCGGACAGGTCGTTGCCCGTCCGACCCTCCCGATCTCGATCGCCGTCGACCACCGCCTCATCGATGGCGACCTCATGACCGCCTTCCAGGAGCACGTCATCGGCTTGTTGTCCGACCCCGTCGCCCTCCTCGCCCGATGATGGTTGGCTCGATGATGACGTTGGATCGCTGATGGTTGTCGGAGAGGTTGCCGGCCGGGCGGACGTCGCCGTCATCGGTGCCGGGCCCGGTGGTTATGTCGCCGCGCTGCGATGCGCCGACCTCCTCGACGTGAAAGCTTCAGGCAAGAGGGTGGTGTTGATCGAGCGTGACGCGATTGGCGGTGTCTGCCTGAACGTCGGGTGCATCCCGTCAAAGGTGCTGATCCACGCCGCCGATGTGGCCCACCTCCCGAAGCGAAGCGCCGCGTGGGGCGTCGACCTCACAGCAACGGTCGATATGACCCGCGTCCACGAACACCGCCGGGCGACCATTGGCCAGCTCACCGGTGGGGTAGGCACGCTTCTCGATGCTGCAGGTGTCGAGCGCTGGACAGGATCAGCGAGGTTTTCCAAACCCGATCGGCTCGCCATTGTCAGCGGCGCCGACGTTCGGCATCTCGAATTCGCCAACTGCATCATTGCGACCGGCTCTCGTCCAACACGGCTGGCCAGCCTGCCAACCGACGGCGAGCGCATCGTCGACTCCACCGGTGCCCTCGAGTTCGCCGAAGTCCCAAGGAGCTTGGTGGTGGTCGGAGGTGGCTACATAGGAATCGAGCTCGGCACAGCGTGGGCCAAGCTAGGAGCCGAGGTCACGATCATCGAAGGGGCCGATCGAATTCTGCCCAACATGGACCGCCGTCTGTCGACCGAAGTGCAACGTCGGCTGAATCAGCTCGGCGTCATCACCGTCGTCGGTACGTTCGTGTCTGGAGCCGATGATCCTCTCATTGCTGATGCCGAGAGGATCATCGTCGCGGTGGGACGAACACCCAACACCGACGATCTGGGGTTGGCGACGGCGAGGATCACGGTCGACACGAACGGTTTGATCCCTGTTGGCGCCAACCGCAGAGCGACGAACACCATCTTCGCCATCGGTGACGTGACAGCCGGTCCTGCGCTGGCCCACAAGGCGTCGGCCGAGGCCGAGGTGGCTGCGCACTCAATCGCCGGTCAAGCGGCCGCATTCGATCCGGCATGCATCCCGGAGATCGTCTTCAGCGATCCGGAGATCGCCAGCGTCGGCCGCACCGTGAAATCCGCTCGGGCTGAGGGCGTGGAGGCAACGAGTTTTCGTTTCCCGTTGGCCGCCGGTTCACGGAGCAGAACAATCGGCGACACCACCGGGTTCGTCCAGCTGGTTGCTGACGATGCCGGAACGGTCATCGGAGCCCAGATGGCCGGCGACGGTGTTGCCGAACTGATCGGTGAAGTGGCTCTGGCCATCGAGATGGGCGCCGTAGCCGAAGAGCTGGCGGCAACGATCCATCCGCATCCCACTCGCTCGGAAGCGATCGCAGAAGCCGCCCATGGGTTGCTCGGCCGACCACTCCACGTGCGTCGCTGAAGGCTGTCGTTCTCGGAGCTGAACCGCTCAATCGAGGCGCTTCGCCCGGTCGACAGAGGACGAAGCGACAAAGTCGGCCCATTC
>CAZYLX010000809.1:0-2164 GCA_964648595.1 uncultured Acidimicrobiaceae bacterium | reverse complement strand
GCCACCGTCCCAGACGCCGGAAGTCTTTGCCGGTGAGCTGGTTCGTGTCCGTGGCGAAGGCCCGATCTGCGGCGAGTAGCATCTGTTTCCATGCCGACCGAACGGATCCGCACCGCTGCCGAGATGGAGTTGATGAGTCCTGATGAGCGTGCCCGGCTCGTCACCGAGAGCGCGTCATCGCTCGATGACTTGGATGTTGGATTTCGGGAACGAGTAGAGGCCAAGAGCCGGCGGCTGGCTGAGGAACGAGGTCTGCTCGATCCCGAACGTTCGTGACGAAGCGGCGAGAGGTCCGCGTAACGGACCCTTTCTTCGAGGAACTCGATGGTCAGCTGCGTCGTGAGCGCGGACCTGGCGCTGAACCCTCTGCGACCGACTTTCTCATTCTCGAGCTACCGGCGATCGTCGAGCGGTTTGCTTCGGACTTCCAGAATCTCGCCGAGGCGGTTGCTGGTGTGCCCGGGATCCGGATGTTCATCGGCACGAGCGTTCTGGTTCGAGCCTTCGTCGTGCACGGTGTGGAGACTGTTGATGGCGTCGTCGAGCTGGTTGGAGTCGAACTCGACGTCTGACGAGTTCGTCGGGTAGCTGTGCCCGCGGCATATGCATCGCTTGATCGATCAATCCGTCGGGTGCGGAACAGCAGGGTTTGAAAGCTGTCCCTGAAGGCCCACAGCTCATCTTCGGCATTTCTCCACGATTCGTGTCGGAGCGACGGCATCCACCCTGGTCAAGGATTGCTCCTGGTCGGGGCTTCGACAAAAGCCAAGCCAAGAGGCTCAGGGACTCGAACCCCCAGATGGAACCGGATCGGCCTCGAGTGTGGAGGAACTGGCTGCGAATCGCCGAGGTGGCTCTGACGCCGCCGGGCGAGATCTCGACCCACGCCGCTCGGGCCCATAGGGATACGTCGTCCTCAGCATCAGCGGTTGGTCATGAGCAATCCGGTCGTGAGTTCATCGAGGGTGACCATCTGTGCCTCAACTGACACGGCACGTCCACTGGTGAAGAGGACGTCAAACGTTGCAACGTCGATTGCAGAGAGTTCGATCTCGATGGTGAACTCGCAGCGGATCGACTCGACCGAGAAATCGTCCCGAATGACTGTCTCGATGAGCTTGCCGTCGGAAGCAGTTGCCTCGACGAGGGTGGTTTGGCCCGTCCGAATGATGACCTCGGACGATTCGGCGATTCGGAGTCCGCCCTGGTTTCCGCCGCAGGTCGCCCCAGCGTCCTCCGTTTCGGACACGAGGAACACAGGCTCGGTCGTTTCGACCGTTAGTGACAGCGTTGTGGTCTCGCCGACGGGTTCCGCTGAGGTGGACGGTTCCGCCGACTCTGCGGAGCCGGTAGTTGCGTTCGAGCTGCACCCGCTGAGCGAGGTGACTGCCAGCACTACAGCGAAGAAGAGACCTGCGACCTTGTTCACACCTCGACTATTGCATACTCGAACGAAGTGCTCCGGCCTAGCAGCCGCAGACATCTGCGGGCTTCAGACCGTGAACTCACGGTTCGAAAGCTGGCCCTGAAGGCCCACAGATCGTTGTGAAATCAACAGTGTCAACCGTTTCAGGGAGCTACTGTGGACGCCTCGCTGTGATGGCTTGAAGAGTGTTATCACCGGATGACGTCTCCGCCAGACAGCGTGATGATTTCGCCCGTCATGAACCCTGAGACAGGTGATCCGGTCAGAAGCCAGGCCCACTCGGCTATCTCGGCCGCTTCCGCCACACGCCCCAAAGGAATACCTACGGCGGCAGCTTCGAGCCTGCCGGTCGCCTTGTTGCCCGGCGTGTCAACCCAGCCAGGTGCGACCGCATTCACGCGGATTCCCCGCTCAGCGAGTTCCAACGCCGTGGACTTGGTGATCATGATGACCGCAGCTTTGGAGGCGCCGTAGATCAGTTGGCCGGGCGATACGTGGTAGCCGTCAACGGAGGCAAAGTTGACAATGGCTGAGCCAGCGGGCATGAAGGGTGTCGTCGCTGCCATGACATTCAGCACACCCAATACGTTGATATCGAAGACCGCTCGGTACAGCTCTTCGGTGAAGTCACCCAGTGTTGACGGTGGATACACCCCGGCAATATTTGCTACCGCGTGAACTTCACCACCTAACTCGGGCACCAAGCGCTTGAGAGCCGCCTCTACGCCCTTTCGATCC
>CAZYLX010000808.1:0-2170 GCA_964648595.1 uncultured Acidimicrobiaceae bacterium | reverse complement strand
CCTCCTGTGCCCTACGCCCAGGGCCTGGGTGGACTGGGCACTGGAGAATCCCGGTATCCTGCTCATAGATCACGCCAATTGCGAGAAGAAAGCGGCTTCAACTGCCCTGAACCTCATGTACCGCTATGTTGAGCACCATAAGCTCCTGAAGAAGCTCTCCCGTTTGGCTCGGGAGGAGTTACGTCATTTTGAGCAGGTGATTACCATTATGAAGTCCCGGGGATTAGCCTATCCTCAGCTGTCGGCCTCGCGCTATGCCGGCTCGCTGCGCCAACAGGCACGTACCCACGAACCGGGCCGTCTTGTAGACACACTGCTCATCGGCGCCGTGCGGCGCATCGGGCAACTCGAGATCGACCACCGCGGCCAGCGGATCGAGATCGCCGGCTGCCAGGAGCTCCAGCGCGTCGGCCTTCGAGTCGACGCATGACCGATGCGCCGCGTCGCAAGAAGCTGCAGCGGTGGCTGGTGTTCGCAGCATGGGCAACCGCTGTGCTCACCTACGTCGCGTACTCCCGCAATCGTGGCCTCAGCGCGATCGAGGCGGCAGAAGAGCTTCGCTCGATTCTTGCCGACAACTGGTGGGGCGCCCTGCTCTTCATTGCTGTCTACGTGCTGCGACCAATCGTGCTGTTCCCGGCGTCGATTCTCACCATCCTCGGCGGCGTTGCATTCGGATTGGTGGGAGGCGTCGCACTCACCGTCGTTGCATCAAACCTCTCGACTGCCGCCTCCTACGGCGTCGGGAAGTACTTCGCTCCGGTCTCGCTTGTCAACCGAGGGCCAGGCCCGGTCAGCGCAGCAATCGGGCGGGCCATCCACCGGCCGTTCGAGACCACGCTGATCATGCGCCTCATTGCCCTGCCGTTCGACGCTGTCGGCTACCTCGGCGGGTTCGCCCGCCTTCGCTTCTGGCCCTTCATGGCCGGCTCGGCACTCGGAACGATCGCCGGGACCATCGCCTTCGTGTCCTTCGGGGCCTCGATCGACTCGCTCGATGACGGAACACCTGAGATCGACCTTCGCCTCGTTGCCCTGTCGGTCATCCTGACTGCGGTCAGCATCCTCTTCGCCCGCTGGTTGCGTTCTCGTAGCCCGCTCCATCCCGAACCGGCGATTCTGTCGCCCGAGGTGTTCACATGACCATGCCTTCTCCGCCATCGCCCGCTGATCGGTTGGCTGCGGTGAACCCGGACCACCAGTTTCCGCCTCCCGATGCGATCGTCATCGGCGCTGGCTCGGGGGGTCTCACCGTTGCTGTTGGATTGAGCAGTTTCGGCAAGCGGGTTCGACTCGTCGAGCGGGCCGATGTCGGCGGCGATTGCACCAACGTTGGCTGCATTCCATCCAAGGCGCTCCTCCACGCGACGGCGGAACCGGCCGATCGAACAGGCCGAGAGATCTTGGCTCACGTTCGAGATCGTCGTGACCATCTTCGTGATGAGGAGACCGAGCACTTCGGGAGTGTCGAAGGCATCGATCTCCAGTTCGGGACAGCCAGACTTCTCGGCGAGGGCAGGGTCGAGATTGCCGGTTCGGAAGGCCGAACAGAAGTGGTCGAGGCCAAACACATCATCATCGCGACTGGCTCGAGAGCCCGTCGCCTGAACATCGAAGGTCTTCCCGAGGACCGATATCTGACGAACGAGGAGCTGTTCGAGGAGTCAGATGCACCGTCGAATCTGGTGATCGTCGGCGCCGGACCCATCGGCATGGAGATGGCAACGGCCTTCCGCAGGCTCGGATCCGAGGTCGTGGTCCTCGACGCCGCGTCGCAGATCCTGCCTCTGATGTTGCCGGAGGCGGCGGCTGTCGTGCACCGAGCGATGGAGAGTTCCGGCGTCGATCTTCGTCCGGGGTTGGTCGCCAAGTCATTCGATGCTGAGACGGACACACTTCACATCGGCCCACTCGACGGCGGGCCGTCGGCAGCGATCGGCGGAGTCGACCGGGTGCTGATGGCGGTCGGCCGCGTCCCCAACAGCGAAGACCTCGGGCTCGACGAGCTCGGTGTCGAGCTCGAGCACGGTCGAATCGTTGTGAACACAAAGGGCCAAACGAGTGTCGACAACGTCTGGGCCGTCGGTGACGTGTCGACCGAAGGCGGCACCACCCACATTGCCAACGCATGGGGTCGACGGGTGATCAAGGCCATCGTGTTCCCTCCGAT
>CAZYLX010000807.1:0-2170 GCA_964648595.1 uncultured Acidimicrobiaceae bacterium | reverse complement strand
TAGCCGTTCGAGCCCCATCGAGTCCCCGACGAGCTGGAAGTTGCTTCCCTCAGAGTGGCGCAGCACCGCGGCATCGAACGTGCCTCCGCCGAAGTCGAAGACCGCGACGGTCGCACCTGGCTTCAGCCGGTGCCGGGCGAGGTAGTGGCGGGCCGCCGCCTCGGGCTCGGACAATCGGCGGGCGTCTGGCCACCCGGCGGCGGTCAGAATCTCGTCCAACTTCTCGAGCTTGTACGGGCCCCAACTCGCCGGGAACGTCACCGCCAGGTCGTCGGGCGGCTCACCTTCTTCCCGGGTGACTTGTTCGACGACCGCCTGGAGGACGAGCGTCATCAGCGACTCGGCGGAATGAGAGCTACCGCCAACCACGAGCGGGATGGGGTCTCCCACGCGGCGCTTGAACTCCCGGGTGACCTGCTCGGGCGCTGTCACACTTCGGCGATCGGCGGATTCGCCGACCAGCACCCCGCTGGAGTCAAACGCGATGACCGTCGGAATCTCCGGCGAACGGGGGCCAAGCGCGGCCATCGTGACTTCGCCGGACCGAACAATTGCAGCTGCCGTGAACGTCGTCCCCAGGTCGATGCCGAGTCCGTATCCCACCTTCGCATCCCTCCCGAACCGAACATACTCTCCCAGCGGGTGTCGAGGCTTGCCATCGTTGGTCGGATCCATCGGCGGCGGCGGACCTCAGTCATCTAGCGTGTCGAGGTGGCAACAATCACGGTTCGACGCCCAACCTTCGAGTGGCCAACTGATCTTCCTCTGCTCCCTCTTCCCGATGAGCCTGAGCGTTCCTGCGAGCTGGTCGGCTTGTCGTTCACGCTGCCCTATCTCGAGCCGTACCTCATCCGCACCATGCGGGTCGCGACAAAGGAAGTCGAGGACCCTGTTCTGCGTTCAGAGATGAAGGCGTTCTCGGGCCAGGAAGCGCAGCACTATCGGAACCACGCGAGCCTGAACGACATCGTCCGGAATCGGCTCAGCACTCCGGCGGCAGTGGAGATGCGTGATCTGGAGAACCGACTCGACGCCGACTACCGCCGCTTCAGTGCCGAGAAGTCGCTGGCGTTCAACCTGGCCTATGCCGAAGGTTTCGAAGCCATGACCTTCGCTCTGGCTCGTTTTGAGATGGACAGATCGACCGTCGCAGCCGCCGTCCCGGAATGGGCCGATCTGATGACTTGGCATCTCAGCGAAGAGATCGAGCACCGGACCGTCACGTATGACGCCTACGACAAGATCATCGGCAAGTATCCGTACCGCCTCGCTGTCGGAACCTGGTCTCAGCTTCACTTCCTTCGGTACCTCCTGGCGATGGCAACGGTCATTCGTAGAGATCTGGGCGAACCCGACCTCAACCAGCGAAGCGTGGTGTGGCAGGCGGCAAAACGGAATTGGCAAACCGGCACTCTGTCGGGCACCTTGCGGGCCATGTCGCCTCGCTACAACCCGCGTCACGTTCAGATCAGCGACGAGGTCCGGGCCATCGCTGCTGCCCAAGGAGTAGACCTCGGGTGACGGCAGCGCCTGTTCAGCAAACACTGCGGGCCAATGGCCTCGAGTTCTCGGCGACGAGAGCCGGGTCAACTGACGGTGCACTCGTCGTGTGTCTCCACGGCTTCCCCGACACGCCTGCGACCTTCCGCCATCAGATGGCCGAGCTCGCAGGGCTTGGCTTCGACGTGGTCGCGCCGCATCTGCGGGGCTACGAACCCAGCTCCCAGCCGAGCGACAACGACTATGACGTGATGACGCTGGCCAGCGATGTTGTCGGATGGCTCGACGACTTCGGTGTCGAGCGTGCCCACCTGGTGGGTCACGACTGGGGGGCGGTCATCGCTTATGTCGTCGCCGCTCACTACTCCCACCGTGTGAGAACGGTGACCGCCTTGGCGATCCCGCCATTGGCTCGGATTCCGGCCGCGGTGCGTCGTGTACCCCGACAGCTCGTGCGCTCCTGGTACATGACCTGGTTTCAGATTCCCGGTCTGTCCGACTGGTCGGTGCAGGCGGGTGACCTGCGGCTGGTGCGAAGGCTCTGGCGAGCGTGGTCGCCCAACTACACCGTGTCCGCAGACGAATTGACCGAGCTCCGCACGACGTTCGAACAGCCGGGCGTTGTGTCGAGCACCCTCGAGTTCTACCGGCAGAACGTGACCCCGCTGAT
>CAZYLX010000806.1:0-2177 GCA_964648595.1 uncultured Acidimicrobiaceae bacterium | reverse complement strand
CTCCCGGAAGGCGCTGATGCCCTCGTCGCGAAGTTGTTGACCGGTGTCTTCGAGCTTGGCCAGCGTGCGATTGAGATTGTTCACCGCAACAACGAGGATCACCGCGACAACGACCACAGAAATGGCGACGAGAATGGCGGCGAACTCGGTAATGCTCACGAATCCCCACGATAGCGGGCCTCGTGGCCGCGGTCGGTCGGTCGCCAATAGCGACGCTCAGCGACCTCCGCTGGTCGGTACTCCTGCTCGAGCCATCCACCCTCGTGGTCATGGGGATACTGATAACCCTCACCGTGACCGAGCGACGCTGCTCCTCGGTAGTGCGAGTCACGAAGATGGTTCGGAACCTCACCAGCCGGGAGGTTCTGGACATCGGCCATTGCCTCGTTGATCGCCACGTACGCAGAGTTCGACTTCGGTGCCGTGGCCAAATGAACCACTGCTTGTGCGAGGTGGAGCCGAGCCTCTGGCAAACCCACGAACTCGACGGCTCGAGCAGCCGCGTCAGCAACCAGCAGGCTCATCGGGTCAGCCATGCCGACGTCCTCGGCGGCGAGGATCACCAGCCGTCGAGCTATGAACCGAGCGTCTTCGCCCGCGGTCAGCATCCTGGCCAGCCAGTAGATGCCGGCATCGGGATCGCTGCCACGAATGCTCTTGATGAATGCACTGATGACGTCGTAGTGCTCGTCTCGCCCGTAACGAAGCGACTTGAGGTCGGTGGCTGCCTCGGCATGACTGAGGGCGACCCGAACAGGGGCAGTGTCGTCGGCTCCCGGCTCTGCGTCACGCTCCCCTGCGGCGAGTGCCACGGCGACCTCCAGGGTGGTCAGCGCTTGGCGACCGTCCCCCGCCGCCCTGCCGGCCAGATAGCGAGCAGCGTCGTCGTCAGCAATTGCTCGCTCGGCGGTCAAACCACGCTGCAGCAGCTCGAAGATGTCGTCCTCCTCGAGGGCCTCGAGACGGAACAGGGTCGAACGAGACCGGAGTGGAGCGTTCACCTCGAAGAACGGGTTTTCGGTAGTCGCACCAATGAGGGTCAGAACGCCCGATTCGACAGCAGGCAGGAGTGCATCCTGTTGTGCCTTGTTGAAACGGTGGACCTCGTCGAGAAACAGGATCGTGCCCGTGCCGTGTGCTCCGAGCCGCTCTTCCGCGGCTGCGATGATCGCTCGTACGTCCTTCACGCTCGCGGTCACCGCCGAAAGCTGCTCGAAGGTCTTGGATGATGCCGCGGCAACGAGCCGAGCCAACGTGGTCTTGCCCGTTCCCGGCGGGCCCCACAGGATCACCGAGGACAAGCGATCGGCTTCGACGAGGCGACGCAGCGTGCCAGATGGGCCGAGGAGGTGACGTTGCCCGACCACTTCGTCGAGTGTTGCCGGACGCAAACGGGCGGCGAGCGGGGATCGAGCCTCGAGTCTGGCGGCTGCGGCAGCAGCGAAGAGATCATTCCCCACTCGGTGGAGGCTAGTGCGCCTACGATGAACTGTTCATGGAGTCGATCGTCGAGTTTGCTCTTTACACGTGGGTCGGTGTCTCGATCTTGGCCGTCCTGATCCAGCTGATCAGGATCGTCCGTTATCGTCGCGCCAAGGCGGGCACGGCGTCCGACGAGAAGACGCCCGTCACCGAGAACATCGACCTGAACGTGCGTCTCGACCAACCCGGCAGCGAGAAACTGGCCGAGGTCGCCGTCCTGGCCCCCGAGACGGTGTCGTCCGGCGCTCCTGCATCGAACGCTGCTGCATCGAACGCAATGTCCGCCCCACCGCCAGCTCCAACAGCGGAGAGTCGTACTGTGCCGCCGACCGATCCTCTCCTGCCGCAGGTCCCGCCGCCCCGGCCGCCACCGCCCCAGGTGCCGCCACCGCACCAGCCGGCGGCCCAAACGCCGATGCAGCCAGCCACGGGTGAGCCAAACGACACTGAGGAACACCCAGGCGGGCAGACACCGGCGCCCAGTCCGGCCGTAGCCGAGGCTCCGATCGAGCCACTCTCTGTCGAGGAACCCGCCCCCGCATTGGCCGATCTCCTTGCCGGCGTTCGCTTGCCGTGGAATCTGCTTCCAACCGTCGACCAGAGCCGTGAGCCTTCGAACGATCGCGTCGTCCTGATCACCGGCGAAGGCGAATATAAGCTATTTCATGATCCAGTAAAGCATTCTCACCACCGCT
>CAZYLX010000805.1:0-2181 GCA_964648595.1 uncultured Acidimicrobiaceae bacterium | reverse complement strand
CTCGTGGGCGGGGACCGTCGAGTTCGACGGTGAGACCTACGGGATCGCGTACTTCCCCACCAGCGACCCCCCTGAACCGGGGGCGAAGTTCTTCTACTTCGAGGAAAACGTGACCCTGTTCGAGATTGGAGAGGCGGCCGTGACTCCGGCGCTTGCCTGCAACGCTGACCCCCTCCTCGCTGGGGACGATGAGGGACGGCAGGGGCCCGGGGGAACCGCCAAGGCGGATGGCAAGGTGACGTTTGTCGACCCTGATGGTCCCTTCGCCGACATCACTCCAGGGAGCAGGTTCTTCTGGAGGGGCAGAGTGGTGATGAACGACGGCGTTACGCAGTTCCCTGGGCGATTCCATATTCGGCCGCTCAAGTGAGGCCAGGTCCGTCGAGTGGTGTGTGGGTTCGCCGCACCCGCTGCCATTCGGCGGACGCACGGCAGCGCAGCCACGGGCACTTTCAGGAGGGGCCGTTCAGCCGAAGGCTGCTCGGATGGCTTCGATGATCTCGTCAGGAGCATCCTCTTGGATGTAGTGGCCCGCATTTGGTAGGTCGATGTAGGTGGCATCAGGGAATTGTTTCCGCCACCGGTCAATGATCGAGTCGCTGGCGAGCGCCGGATCCTTGCGGCCGAACATCAGCACGACCTGTTTGTCGGCCAACGTTTCAGCCACGCGAGTCTCGAGCTCACCCAACCACGGGTGCGACCTCATGATCTCGACCGGGAACACGGCAATCCCCTCGCGGGACTCTGGGGTGGGCACGACATCGGTGTAGTGCGCGAACTCCTCGTCAGAGATCTTGACCTTGAAGGACCGCTTCATGAGAGGCGATACGAAGAAGTTGCGATCCTTGATCAGATGTTGAATCGGCCTGCTGCTCATTGCCTTGCTGAACGTCCGCATCATGCGGCCGTTCTCGGGCCAGAACCAGGTATTGCCCATCACGAGGCCTCGAACGCGATCAGCTCTGCGGGATGCGACATCCATGCTGATCGGGCCACCCCAGTCCTGGCCCATCACGACCATGTCGTTGAGATCGAGGTGGTCGACCAGTTCGCCGACGACAACCGCGTGTTCGGCAGGCGTGTATCCGTACCCGGTCGGGTGAACGGACAAGCCGAAACCCGGGTAGTCGGGCACGACGCACCGGAAGTCGTCGCGGAGCCCCATCACGATCTTGCGATACAGGAACGACCAATCGGGGTTGCCGTGCATCAGCAGCAACGTGGGTCCGGTCCCCTCATCGATGTAGTGCACAGGGCCGACTGAGCTGTCGAACCAGCGCGACTCGAATGGGAACAGGATCGGGTCGGGTGTGAACTCGACTACTCCAGCTGGACGCTCCATGACGGTCCTCCTCGTGTTGCTTGAACAGTAGTCCTGCGGTGAACGGACGGGTGCGGGTACTCAGTCGACGACCGTGTGGCCCTCTTCGGCGAGCTCGACCAGGACGTCGCCGTGGCAACGCTTCGGCGCGCACCAACAGCCCAAGCGGAGGCCTTGCAGTTCCTCCAGCGAACTCATCAGGTCGGGCTGGGTGACGATCCAATCTCGGTAGGCAGCGATGGCCAGCTCGCGTTCGGTGCCGCTGTCGTCTGCCATGACAAATGGGTTTCCCCATTTGCTGCCGCTGATTCCGTGCTCAGGTACCTCGCGCCCGATGTAGACGTCGAAGTCGTCGTTCAAATTGTGGACCACGGTGGTTTTGGTCAAGGCTGTAGCTCCCTTGGGATCTGCGTCCTCGGTCATCCGAACCGGCTGCGCAGATCACAAGCAGCAACAGGTCCTGTGGCAATCTACGACGATGAAGACCTTCGGCGGCCGAGTCGCAGCGATCACGGGAGCCGGCTCGGGCATCGGGCGTGCCCTGTCGGAAGATCTCGCGGCGCGAGGAATGCACCTGGCTCTGTCAGACGTCGATGAGACAGGGCTGGCCGAGACCGTTGCCCGATGTGAGAGCAGCGGTGTTCGCGTTGCTCCTGCGACCGTCGACGTTGCCGACCGTGATGCCGTCTTCGCATGGGCCGACTACGTGGTCGAGAAACACGGAAGCGTCAACCTCCTCATCAACAACGCAGGTGTCGCGCTCGGTGCGACAGCGACTGGCCAATCGATCGAGGACTTCGAGTGGTTGATGAACATCAACTTCTGGGGTGTCGTGCACGGCACACAGGCGTTTCTCCCGC
>CAZYLX010000804.1:0-2186 GCA_964648595.1 uncultured Acidimicrobiaceae bacterium | reverse complement strand
GCACTGCGACATCGCCGCCGGGTTCGGAGCACTCGGCCCCGGCCATCGAGCCAATGCCTCGATCGGGCGCGCCGTCCGCCTGTGCATGATGAACATCGGCGGCGCCCGCCCCGGAGTGTCAGACATGGCACTACTCGGCCACCCCGGCAAGTACACGTACTGCCTGGCCGAGAACACCGAAGCCTCCCCATGGGAACCTCTCCACACCAGCCTTGGCTACCAAGCAGCAGACAACGCCGTGATCGTGTTGGGGGCCGAGGCACCGCACTCAGCGATCTTCTTCGCCGATGCCGATGACCCCAACTCCCCCGACCGTCTCATCGACACCCTGGCCGCCACCATCGCCAACCTCGGTTCGAACAACGCCCATTTCCGCGGAGGTGCGGTCGCCGTCGCGTTGAACCCCGAACATGTCGACGTGCTCGCGGCCGCCGGATTGGGTCGGTCCGAGGTCCAGAAGAAGCTCGCGGAACGTGCGGTCAATCCTCGATCGGCGATCACGGCCCTCAACCCGGCCTACGGCGGATCCGGGCGCGGCCACGATCCGATCCGAGCGATCGCCGATCCGGCCGACATCGTGCTCTTCGTCGCTGGTGGCAGCGGCCTCTACTCTTCGGTCTTCCCGTCGTGGGCAGCCGGTGGCCACCGGAATCCCATCGTCACCCAACCCATCGTCACCGATCTTGCTTGCGAGATCCCAACTGCATCGACCAGCAACGGAGCAACGCCATGAGCCAGACCCTTCCAACCGCACCCTTCGGCTCCACCGGCCACGAGTCGACTCGGGTGCTCTTCGGCGCCGCTGCGCTCGGTGCCATGAGTCAAGAACGAGCGGACGCCACGATGGAGGTTGTCCGCAGCTGGGGCATCAACCACATCGACACGGCCGCCTCCTACGGAGAATCCGAGGATCGCCTCGAGCCTTGGTTGGCGCAGCACCGGAGCGAGGTCTTCCTCGCTACGAAGACCGGCGAACGCAACGGCGACGCGGCTCGAGCCCAGCTCGAACAATCCCTCATCCGCATGGGAGTCGATCACATCGACATGATCCAGCTTCACAACCTCGTTGAAGAAGACGAGTGGGAGGTCGCCCACGGACCAGGCGGAGCCGTCGAGGCCATGGCCAAGGCCCGAGATGAAGGGCTCGTGTCTCACATCGGCGTGACTGGCCACGGGGTTCGTATCCCAGGCATGCATCTTCGCAGCCTCGAGCGATTCCCGTTCGCCTCTGTGCTGTTCCCCTACAGCTACCTGATGATGGAGAACCCGGCCTATCGCCACGACGTCGAGGCACTCCTCGAACGTTGCACCGCTGACGGTGTCGCGGCTCAGACGATCAAGGCGATCGCACGCGGCCGTTGGGCCGAAGGATCGGACGCAAGGAAGTTCAGCTGGTACGAACCGCTGGCCGACGCCGATGCCATCGGCCGTGCCGTGCAGTGGGCGTTGGCCGACGAGCGGGTCTTCTTGAACACGTCGAGCGATGCCCGCCTCATGGAGCTCTCACTGTCAGCTTCGACCGGTGAGCTCACCCGCCCGAGCGACGAAGCGATGGCCGCCGACGTCGCAGCAGAAGGCATGACGCCACTCTTCGACGGCGCGGAACTCGAACGGATCTGAACCATCAGGCGTGGAAGAGTTCTGCCGCGGCGCCCCTGCTCAGTCGCTGGAGATGAGTGCGGCCATCACTTCTGCCAGAGTCGTTGCATCGTCACCGGAATTCGGGCGGCCCTTGAAACCGTCCATGCGGCGGTAGACCTCTGCAGCCGACCGATGGAAGCCATCAGGAAGACCCACCGCAGCAAACGAGTCTGCGATCTCACGCATCTCGGGTTCGAAACGCCATGCCTTGGGGCCGATCATGGCCGGCGACCGCTCGCTTCTGGCGATGAGCTCTGGCATCGAGGTCTCCCATTCGCCGAGCAGCGCTTCGGTCACGCCCTCTGCCTCAGCCAGCGCTCTCAATGCGAAAAGGAGTGCGGATGTTCCTTTGGTCCATCCGGCAAAGCACATCTTCACAGCGCTCGCCGCTCCTGCTCCGCCATCGACGACTCGCACCTCGAGGTCGCCCCCGGCGAACAGCTCAGCGGCGACCTCAGCGCTCGGGCCAGACAGATACAACCTCGTGGTTCCTGGTTGTGAAGGCGGCGGGCCGACGATGCCGCCGTCGACCACATCGTCGAAAC